>NZ_JBHVEE010000082.1:0-42711 GCF_042802415.1 Streptomyces sp. NPDC057486
CGCTAACCGCGCTCCGGGGGCCTCTTCTCGTCCTCCCGGGTGAACACCTGCACCAGCCACGACGAGAACGAACCCGTCACGGCCCCCAGCAGCGCCAGACCACAGACCATCAGCCCCGCCGCGACGGTCCTGCCGCGCGGCGTGACCGGCACGACGTCCCCGTATCCGACCGTCGTGAGCGTCGCGCACGCCCACCACACCGCGTCGCCGAACGTCCGGATCGTGGCGCCGGGAGCCAGGTGTTCCTCGTGGTACACGGCGAGCGCGGCCGAGAGTCCGAGCAGCAGGGCGGTCATACCCGCGTAGCTGATCACGCGGGCGTACAGGCTCAACCGCGGCTGCTCCCTGTGCCGCTGGACCGCTGTGTAGACCCGGATCAGACGCAACGGCCTCAGCAGCGGCAGCACCAGCACCACCGTGTCCAGCCAGTGGGTGCGGAGGAATCGGAGACCCTGGCCGCTGAGCCGGATCCGTACGGCATAGTCCGCCGCGAAGAGGACCCAGGTGGCGACGACCAGGGTCAGGGCGAGGTCACGCCACGGCTGGGTGTGATCGGGAGCGAGGACGCGGAGCGCGTACCCGAGGAGGAAGAACAGCGACGCGACGAAGAGCGGGACCTCCGTGCGCTGCTCCCAGCGCCTGAGCCGGAGAGGGGCGGAGGAGTCCGCGGGCTGGTCGCTCATGGCCTCAGGATCGTCCTCCGGCGCCGGGGGCGGCCCCCGGCGACACGCTCCGCAGGAGTGAAGCAATATGCTGATCTGCATGACGACTGAGCCGGAGCAGCAGATCGGAGTGGGAACGCCCGACGCGTTCCAGCGCCTGTGGACACCTCACCGGATGGCGTACATCCAGGGTGAGAACAAGCCGACCGGCCCGGAGGCCGGCGACGGCTGTCCGTTCTGCGCGATCCCGGCGAAGTCGGACGAGGACGGACTCATCGTGGCGCGCGGCGAGAAGGTCTATGCCGTGCTGAACCTGTATCCCTACAACGGCGGACATCTGATGGTGGTGCCGTACCGGCATGTCGCCGACTACACGGAGCTGGACGGTCCGGAGACGCTGGAGCTGGCCGACTTCACCAAGCGGGCGATGACGGCGCTGCGGGCGGCCTCGGGGGCGCACGGTTTCAATATCGGGATGAATCAGGGAACGGTGGCGGGCGCCGGCATTGCCGCGCATCTCCATCAGCACCTGGTGCCGCGCTGGGGCGGTGACACCAACTTCATGCCGGTCGTCGGTCACACGAAGGTGCTGCCGCAGCTGCTCGCCGATACCCGGAAGATGCTGGCCGACGCCTGGCCCGCGGCCTGAGCCGAGCGGTACGAGCACGAGGCGCCCGGGAGGTCCCGGGCGCCTCTTCCGTCCGCCCTACGCGTCGTACAGGTCGGCCTTCTTGGGGGTCGGGTCCTGCACCAGTCCGCTGAGGATCATGGACCGGCTGTCGAAGCGCTCCGTGTCGACGCCGTTCTCGTCCAGGACGCGCATGGCCGCGTTGTGCACGGCACGCAGGACGGGGGTGGCGGCGCGCATGGCGTCGTCCGCCATGAAGCGGTGGCGCCACGGCTTCTCGGCCCAGGCGTGGCGCAGGCCGAACGGCTCCGGGAGGGTGATCTTGCCGCCCAGGTAGTCGAGGAGCGGCGGGTACCAGGTGAAGGGGGCGCGCAGGGCGAGACGGACGACCTCCTTGGACTCCACCAGTGGGAGAGTGATCTTGCGGGTCTCCCAGAATCTGACGGTCTTGTTGACCGTCTTCGTCTTGGCCTCGGGCTTGCTCGTGAAGAGCGAGTGGACGGGGCCGAGGGCGTGCCCGGTGACCTCGATCCGGAGCGTCTCGTGGAGCACCGTGACGGTGATCATCATGGTGATGACCAGCTGTCCGTCCCAGAGGGTGAACTGGACTCCCAGATAGTGGCGGTCGCCGCTGCCGAACTGCTGGTGGTTGCAGATGCGCTGTATCTCGTGCGGCTTGACCTGGAAGGTGGCGACGTCCTCGCCCTCCGGACGGGAGACCGAGTCGGCGTTCTCACCGACGGGCGAGACGATCCAGTGGGTGACCGAGGGCGTGGTGAATCCGCCGGTGTGAAGCGGTCCGCGTTCCAACTGCTTGAGCTGGTCGTGGATGACGCGAATCAGGTCCCAGCTGCGGAACTGGTGGAACTCCTTGCCGGGTTCCTTGGAGACGAGCTCCTCGGCGAGCTGCCAGCTGCCCCAGCGGGTGCCCATGCCGAGGATGCCCTTGGGGCCGGCATAGAAGACGCAGTTGGACTGCTGTTCGGCCGACAGCTTCTCCAGGCCCTGGCGCAGCGCCTCGCGGGCGGTCTCGCTGGGATTCTTCGGCACGGCCTCGGGGATCTTGGCGATGACCCCGCCGCCGGAGAGCAGCCCCTCCCAGCGGGCGCGCATGTCCTTGGCGGAGGTCTCGGCGATCCGCCTGGCGATCAGCCAGCCGATGACGGGGGCGACGATCATCGCGCGCAGGTACAGCGCGAGCAGACCGTCGACCGGCAGTTTGATCAGGAAGATCAGGGCCACGATGCCGATGACGGGGAGCAGGGCCATGCCGAGGGCGCTGAGTGCCTTGTCCTTGGTGGAGCCCAGGCCGTCGCGGAGGCGGAACGCGAGGACCCACAGGAGCAGTCCGGGCAGGAAGAGGAAACCGAAGAGCACGGTGACCAGGGTCAGTTTGGTGTCCCGGGCCTTGCGGAGGCGGGTCGCGGACAGGCAGTGCTCGACGACGGTCTGCGGGTCGGTGCCGAAGGACTGGATGAGGGCCTTGCGGGCGCCGCCCAGCATCCGTTCCTGGACGGCGCGGGAGAAGGCCTCGCCGAGGTTGGGGGTGAAGTATTTGCTCTTGAAGAGCTTGGACCGGCCATCCTCGATCTTGGACTTGTGCCACTCGCTGTCTGCCTTGAGGATGTCCGCCACCGGGCTGTCGCGGTACGCGGCGGAGGCGAGGGCATTCGTCGCCACCGCCTGTCCGGCCGCCCCCTGGAGCGGGATCTGCGCTCCGGGAGAGAAATCGAATCCGTCGTTGGCCACTGTCGCCCCCACTTGCCGCCAAGGAACCGCTCCTGCGGCTGTTTCCCAACTGCCGTGTCCGGCACACCTTCTGAGCTGGGACCACAGCGTATCGTCCGGATCGGAGCCACGCCCGCCCCTGTGGACAAGGGCGGGCGTGGCCGCCGACTAGGCGCCGTTCGTGGTGTTTTCCTGCTGTTCGCGGAGGCGATCGGCGAGCTGCGGTGGCATCGGTTCGTGCCGGGCGTACGACCGGTCGAACCGGCCGGTGCCGTGCGACAGGGAGCGAAGGTCGATCGCGTACCGGCCGATCTCCAGCTCGGGCACCTCGGCCCGCACGAGCGTGCGCCCCGCCCCTGACTGCTCGGTGCCGATCACCCGGCCGCGGCGCCCCGACAGATCGCTCATGACCGGCCCCACGTAGTCGTCGGGGACGAGAACCTGGACCTCGGAGACGGGTTCGAGGAGCTGGATCCGGGTCTCCGCAGCCGCTTCACGAAGGGCCAGTGCGCCCGCCGCCTGGAACGCCGCGTCGGACGAGTCCACGGAGTGGGCCTTTCCGTCCCGCAGGGTGATCCTCACGTCGACGAGGGGGTGGCCGGCCGCCACCCCGCGGGCGGCCTGGGCGCGTATCCCCTTCTCCACGGACGGGATGAACTGGCGGGGTACGGCTCCGCCGACCACCTTGTCGACGAATTCGATACCCGAACCGGGTGGCAGCGGCTCCACCTCGATCTCGCAGATGGCGTACTGGCCATGGCCGCCGGACTGTTTGACGTGCCGTCCGCGGCCGCTCGACGGGCCGGCGAACGTCTCGCGCAGGGACACCTTGTGGGAGACGGCGTCGACCTGTACCCCGTACCGGGTACGCAGCCGGTCCAGTGCCACGTCCTGATGGGCCTCGCCGAGGCACCACAGAACCACCTGATGGGTGTCCTGGTTCTGTTCGAGGCGCATGGTCGGGTCCTCGGCGACGAGCCGTGCGAGCCCCTGGGAGAGCTTGTCCTCGTCCGCCTTGCTGTGGGCCTCGATGGCCAGTGGCAGCAGCGGGTCGGGCATGGACCAGGGCTCCATCAGCAGCGGATCCTCGGGAGCGGAGAGGGTGTCCCCGGTCTCGGCGCCGCCCAGCTTGGCGACGCAGGCCAGGTCTCCGGCGATGCAGCTGGTCAGGGCGCGCTGCTGCTTGCCGAACGGGGCGGACAGCGCTCCGACGCGGACCTCTGCCTCGTGGACGGGACGGGGTTCGTGGCCGGGGTCGGTGAGTCCGTGGCCCAGGACGTGGATCGTCTCGTCGGGGCGCAGCGTTCCGGAGAAGACGCGGACCAGGGAGACGCGGCCGACGTACGGGTCGGAGGCCGTCTTGACGACTTCGGCGACCAGCGGTCCGTCGGGGTCGCAGGACGGGGCGGGGCGGAGGGCGCCCCTCGGCGTGGTGACAGCGGGCAGCGGGTGCTCCAGCGGGGTGGGGAAGCCTCCGGTGATCAGATCCAGGAGTTCGACCGTACCGATGCCCTGACGGCCGTCCTCGCCGGCGGGCGCCGCCGTGAGGACGGGGTGGAAGGCGTCGCGGGCGACGGCGTGCTCCAGATCGTCGATCAGAGTCTTGGTGTCGATGTCCTCGCCGCCGAGGTACCGGTCCATCAGGCTCTCGTCCTCGCTCTCGGCGATGATCCCTTCGATCAGCCGGTTGCGGGCGTCCTGGAGCGGTGCGTGCTGGTCGTCGGCGGGCGGGGTCTCTTTCCGTTCGCCGGAGGAGTAGTCGAAGACACGCTGCGTGAGCAGTCCGGTGAGTCCGGTCAGCGGGGCGTGCCCGTCCGGGCTCTCGGGGCCGAGCACGGGCAGATAGAGAGGCAGTACGGCGTCGGGGTCGTCGCCCCCGAAGATCTCGCCGCAGACGCGGGTCATCTCGTCGAAGGACGTGCGGGCCGTGTCGAGGTGGGTGACGACGATGGCGCGCGGCATGCCGACGGCGGCGCACTCCTCCCACACGGCGCGGGTGGTGCCCGCCACCGCGTCGGCCTCCTGGGCCGCCGAGACAACGAAAAGGGCCGCGTCCGCTGCCCGCAGACCGGCCCTGAGTTCCCCGACGAAGTCGGCGTATCCGGGGGTGTCCAGCAGATTGATCTTGTACCCGCCCCATTCCACGGGGACCAGGGACAGTTGTACGGAGCGTTGCTGGCGGTGTTCGATCTCGTCGTAGTCGGAGACCGTGCCGCCGTCCTCGACCCGGCCGGCCCGGTTGACCGCTCCGGCGGTCTGCGCGAGGGCTTCGACGAGGGTGGTCTTGCCCGATCCGCTGTGGCCGACCAGCACCACGTTCCGTATGGAGGAGGGCCGGTCGGCCGTTGCTGCTCTGCCGGCGGCCCCGGTGTGTGCATGTGCCTTGTCGCCCATGATGTGCCTCCCGGTGGGGTGCGCTGTGCGGGGAGATTGTCTGGCGCGGTGGGGGAGAAGGAGGGCGCGGGCACGAGGAGCCGCCGCGGCGGCTACGACGACGCCCGCGGTAATTCGAGCTTTCCACTCCGGTCGGGTTGCGTCCATACGTCGGATGCCGACGCACGAGGACGGATGCCCGGACAGTGGACGCGTCCGACTGGTGACTACGATGGGCCAGCCGGTGGCCGAAGGGGCCGCACGGCCCACCGACCCCTCGGGAAGGCCATGCTGAACAAGTACGCGCGTGCATTTTTTACGCGTGTCCTCACACCGTTCGCCGCGCTGCTGCTCCGTCTCGGCGTGAGCCCTGACGCGGTCACGCTCATCGGTACGGCCGGAGTGATGGCAGGTGCGCTGGTCTTCTTCCCCATGGGGGAGTTCTTCTGGGGCACGATCGTCATCACGATCTTCGTCTTCTCCGACCTCGTCGACGGCAACATGGCCCGACAGGCCGGCATCTCCAGCCGTTGGGGCGCCTTCCTGGACTCGACCCTGGACCGGGTCGCCGACGGTGCGATCTTCGGCGGGTTCGCACTCTGGTACGCGGGCAACGGCGACGACAACGTGATGTGTGCGGTGGCGATCTTCTGCCTGGCCAGCGGCCAGGTGGTCTCCTACACGAAGGCGCGGGGCGAGTCGATCGGGCTGCCGGTCGCGGTCAACGGCCTGGTGGAGCGGGCCGAGCGCCTGGTCATCTCCCTCGTGGCGGCCGGGCTCGCCGGGCTCCACACGTTCGGTGTGCCGGGGATCGACATCCTGCTGCCGATCGCGCTGTGGATCGTCGCCGTGGGCAGTCTGGTGACGCTCGTACAGCGTGTCGTGACCGTGCGCCGCGAGTCCGCGGAGGCCGACGCGGCAGCTGCGGCGGACCGGGGGAGCGAGGCGGCGAAGTGAGCGGCGCCGAGGGTGGACCGAGGGCCGGGCTGAAGGACCGGCTGACCGACGGGCTGTACGGGCTCGGCTGGAGCGCGGTCAAGAAGCTGCCGGAGCCGGCCGCCCAGGCGCTCTTCCGCACCCTCGCCGACCAGGTCTGGAAGCGGCGCGGCAAGAGCGTGCTGCGGCTGGAGTCGAACCTGGCCAGGGTGGTACCGGACGCGAGCCCGGCCCGGCTCGCCGCACTCTCCAAGGCCGGGATGCGCTCGTACATGCGCTACTGGATGGAGTCGTTCCGGCTGCCCACCTGGAGCCCGGAGCGGATCAGGGCCGGCATAGACGTGACGGACGTCCACCGGCTGACCGGGGGCCTGGGCGCCGGACGCGGTGTGATCCTCGCGCTGCCGCACCTGGGGAACTGGGACCTGGCGGGAGCCTGGGTCACCACCGATCTGAAGGTGCCGTTCACCACGGTCGCCGAGCGGCTGAAGCCCGAGTCCTTGTACGACCGGTTCGTCGCCTACCGTGAGGGACTCGGCATGGAGGTCCTGCCGCACACCGGCGGGTCGGCCTTCGGCACCCTGGCGCGGCGGCTGCGCGACGGCGGACTGGTCTGCCTGGTCGCCGACCGCGACCTCTCCGCCTCCGGCGTCGAGGTGCAGTTCTTCGGCGACACGGCACGGATGCCCGCCGGACCCGCGCTGCTGGCCCAGCAGACCGGCGCGCTGCTGCTGCCCGTGACGCTCCGGTACGACGAGACGCCCGTGATGAAGGCCCGGATCCACCCGGCCGTCGAGGTGCCCGAGTCAGGTACGCGCACCGAGAAGACGTCTGTGATGACGCAGGCGCTGGCCGATGCCTTCGCCACCGGAATCGCCGAGCACCCGGAGGACTGGCACATGCTGCAGCGGCTCTGGCTCGCCGACCTCGAACCCCGTGGAGAGCAGTCGTGAAGATCGGCATCGTCTGCCCGTACTCCTGGGACGTACCGGGCGGCGTCCAGTTCCACATCCGCGACCTGGCCGAACACCTGATCCGCCTGGGCCACCAGGTATCCGTGCTGGCCCCCGCCGACGACGAGACGCCGCTGCCGCCGTACGTGGTGTCGGCGGGCCGTGCCGTGCCCGTCCCGTACAACGGCTCCGTCGCCCGGCTGAATTTCGGTTTCCTGTCCGCGGCGCGGGTGCGCCGCTGGCTGCACGACGGCACCTTCGACGTGATCCACATCCATGAGCCGACCTCGCCGTCTCTCGGCCTGCTCACCTGCTGGGCCGCGCAGGGACCGATCGTCGCCACGTTCCACACCTCGAATCCGCGTTCCCGCGCGATGATCGCCGCGTACCCGATCCTGCAGCCCGCGCTGGAGAAGATCAGTGCGCGCATCGCGGTGAGCGAGTACGCGCGCCGGACCCTGGTCGAGCACCTCGGCGGCGACGCGGTCGTCATCCCGAACGGGGTCGATGTCGGCTTCTTCGACAAGGCCGAGCCCAAGGTCGAGTGGCAGGGCGGGACGATCGGCTTCATCGGGCGTATCGACGAGCCCCGCAAGGGCCTGCCCGTCCTGATGCGGGCGCTGCCCGCCATCCTCGCCGCCCGCCCGGAGACCAGGCTGCTGGTGGCAGGGCGCGGCGACGAGGAGGAGGCGGTCGCCTCACTGCCCGAGGCGATGCGCGAGCGCGTCGAATTCCTCGGCATGGTGAGCGACGAGGACAAGGCGCGGTTGCTGCGCAGTGTCGATGTGTACGTCGCGCCGAATACGGGCGGCGAGAGCTTCGGGATCATCCTGGTCGAGGCGATGTCGGCGGGCGCGCCGGTCCTCGCCAGCGATCTGGACGCGTTCGCCCAGGTACTGGACCTGGGTGCGGCGGGCGAGCTGTTCGCCAACGAGGACGCGGAGGCGCTGGCGTCGGCGGCGATCCGGTTGCTCGGCGACCCGGAGCGGCGCGCGGAGCTCAGCGACCGTGGCCGCGCCCATGTGCGACGGTTCGACTGGTCGACGGTGGGGGCGGACATCCTCGCGGTGTACGAGACGGTGACGGACGGGGCCGCGTCGGTGGCGGCGGACGAACGTACGGGGCTGCGGGCCCGGTTCGGGCTGGCCCGGGACTGAGGCGGGCCTCCGCGGTCCTCCCACCGGGGGACACGATGCCCGGTCGGCAGCCCGCCGTCCCCGGTCCCGGACCGAGCGGAGAACGCTGTTGCGCGGCGCCGGCGCGCCCGGCCGTCGGCCCCCCGCTGCCCGCGGCGGGCGGCACCATCGGCAACGCCGGGCCCCGGCTCCCGGCCCGGTGTCCCGCGCTGCCGTGGGCCGGAGGGCGGGGCGGGGTGCCCTCGACGGTAGCCTTGCGGCCCGTGACCGAAACCCTCATCTGGATCGCCGTCGCGCTCGTCGCGATCGGCCTGTACCTCAGCTGGACCGCCGGGCGGCTGGACCGGCTGCACACGCGGATCGACGCCGCCCGCGCCGCCCTCGACGCCCAACTGCTGCGCCGCGCCTCGGTCACCCAGGAACTGGCCACATCCGGTGTCCTCGACCCGGCCGCTTCTATCGTGCTGTACGAGGCCGCGCACGCCGCCCGGCAGTCCGAGGAGGAACACCGTGAGGTGGCGGAGAGCGAGCTCAGCACCGCGCTGCGGGCGGTGTTCGGTGAGGCGGCGCAGGTGGAGGCCGTGAAGGAGATTCCCGGCGGTGAGGAGGCGGCGTCCGAACTGGCCGCGGCCGTGCGCCGGGTACCGATGGCACGACGGTTCCACAACGACGCGGTGCGCGCGGCGCGGGCGCTGCGCCGCCACCGCACGGTCCGCTGGTTCCGGCTGGCCGGGCACGCACCGTTCCCGCTGGCCTTCGAGATGGACGACGAGCCGCCGGTGGCCCTGGCGGACCGCCCGGTCAGCTGACCCGGACGCGTACCGCCCGGGCCGCGTACGGGGTCGTACGAGGCGGTACGCGGCCGTACACAGCCAAAACGATCCACCGGCCTCTTATTGGCCCTTGTCGTGGACTGGTCCCGGAGAGTTTGCTCTGCAGTGCATCACCCAGCACTTCCAGCATCTTTTTCTCCGAGTGAGGTCGATCCGTGTCCACGCTTCCCAGCACCCCGCAGTCCGCCGACTCCCCGGCCACCGGCACCGCCCGCGTGAAGCGCGGCATGGCCGAGCAGCTCAAGGGCGGCGTGATCATGGACGTCGTCAACGCCGAGCAGGCGAAGATCGCCGAGGACGCGGGCGCCGTGGCCGTCATGGCCCTGGAGCGGGTGCCCGCCGACATCCGCAAGGACGGCGGCGTGGCCCGGATGTCCGACCCGAACATGATCGAAGAGATCATCGAGGCCGTCTCCATCCCGGTGATGGCGAAGTCCCGCATCGGCCACTTCGTCGAGGCGCAGGTCCTGCAGTCCCTCGGTGTCGACTACATCGACGAGTCCGAGGTCCTCACCCCGGCCGACGAGGTCAACCACAGCGACAAGTTCGCCTTCACCACGCCGTTCGTCTGTGGCGCCACCAACCTGGGCGAGGCGCTGCGCCGCATCGCCGAAGGCGCGGCCATGATCCGCTCCAAGGGCGAGGCCGGCACCGGCAACGTCGTCGAGGCGGTCCGCCACCTGCGCCAGATCAAGAACGAGATCGCCCGGCTGCGGGGCTACGACAACAACGAGCTGTACGCCGCCGCCAAGGAGCTCCGCGCCCCGTACGAGCTGGTCAAGGAGGTCGCCGAGCTCGGCAAGCTGCCCGTCGTGCTGTTCTCCGCCGGTGGCGTCGCCACCCCGGCCGACGCCGCGCTGATGCGCCAGCTCGGCGCCGAGGGCGTCTTCGTCGGCTCCGGCATCTTCAAGTCCGGCGACCCGGCCAAGCGCGCCGCCGCCATCGTGAAGGCCACCACCTTCTACGACGACCCGAAGATCATCGCGGACGCCTCCCGCAACCTGGGCGAGGCCATGGTCGGCATCAACTGCGACACCCTGCCCGAGGCCGAGCGCTACGCCAACCGCGGCTGGTAGTCACAGATGAGCGACACCCCTGTGATCGGAGTCCTGGCTCTCCAGGGCGACGTACGGGAGCACCTGATCGCCCTGGCCTCGGCAGACGCCCTGGCCAGGCCGGTCCGGCGCCCCGAAGAACTCGCCGAGGTCGACGGTCTCGTCATACCCGGCGGCGAATCCACCACGATGTCCAAGCTCGCCACCCTGTTCGGCATGCTGGAACCACTGCGCGAGCGGGTCCGCGCCGGTATGCCGGTCTACGGCACCTGCGCCGGAATGATCCTGTTGGCCGACAAGATCCTCGACCCGCGCTCGGGCCAGGAGACCGTCGGCGGCATCGACATGATCGTGCGTCGTAACGCCTTCGGGCGGCAGAACGAGTCCTTCGAGGCCGCCGTCGAGGTCGCCGGGATCGGGGGCGGCCCGGTCGAAGGCGTCTTCATCCGCGCCCCCTGGGTGGAATCGGTCGGCGCCGGGGCCGAGGTGATCGCCGAGCACGGCGGCCATATTGTCGCCGTACGTCAGGGAAACGCCCTGGCGACGTCATTCCACCCGGAACTGACCGGTGACCACCGGGTTCACGCACTCTTCGTCGACATGGTGCGCGCCAAGGGGTGAACGGATCCCGGTAGGATCTCCGTTGTTCATTTCTACTGGCGACGCGTTGTAAGGAGCTGGCGATGTCCGGCCACTCTAAGTGGGCTACCACCAAGCACAAGAAGGCCGTGATTGATGCCAAGCGCGGCAAGCTCTTCGCCAAGCTGATCAAGAACATCGAGGTCGCGGCCCGCACCGGCGGCGTGGACCCCGAGGGAAACCCGACCCTCGTCGATGCGATCCAGAAGGCGAAGAAGAGCTCCGTCCCGAACAAGAACATCGACTCCGCGGTCAAGCGCGGTGGCGGTCTCGAAGCGGGCGGCGTCGACTACCAGACCATCATGTACGAGGGTTACGGCCCGAACGGTGTCGCGGTGCTCATCGAGTGCCTCACCGACAACCGCAACCGTGCCGCCTCCGACGTGCGTGTCGCGATGACCCGCAACGGCGGTTCGATGGCCGACCCGGGTTCGGTCTCGTACCTCTTCAACCGCAAGGGTGTCATCATCGTCCCCAAGGGCGAGCTCACCGAGGACGACGTCCTCGGTGCGGTGCTCGACGCGGGTGCCGAGGAGGTCAATGACCTCGGTGAGTCCTACGAGGTCGTCAGCGAGGCCACCGACATGGTCGCGGTCCGTACCGCGCTCCAGCAGGCGGGCATCGACTACGACTCGGCCGAGGCCAACTTCCTGCCCACCATGCAGGTCGAGCTGGACGAGGAAGGCGCGCGCAAGATCTTCAAGCTGATCGACGCGCTGGAGGACAGCGACGACGTGCAGAACGTCTTCGCCAACTTCGACGTCTCGGACGAGGTCATGGAGAAGGTCGACGCCTGAGACGGCGGACGACGCCTCCCCGCGTGAGCGGGGATGACCCGGAGACGGGCGGCGTCCGGCCGCTGTACAGGGGCACTCTCCGCGCAGGCGGAGCCGACGGGCCGACGGGGACACACCCTGTCGGCCCGTCGCATTGTCAGTGCGAGCCGATAGCCTGCGAGAACAGTTGACCGATCGGCGGAGGGGGCGCTTCATGCGGGTACTGGGCGTGGACCCGGGACTGACCCGGTGCGGCGTCGGCGTCGTCGAAGGAGTGGCGGGCCGCCCCCTGACGATGCTCGGGGTCGGTGTCGTCCGCACCCCCGCCGATGCCGAGCTCGGTCATCGACTGGTCGCGATCGAGCGCGGCATCGAGGAGTGGCTCGACGAGCACCGCCCCGAATTCGTCGCCGTGGAGCGGGTGTTCAGCCAGCACAATGTCCGTACGGTGATGGGCACCGCCCAGGCCAGTGCGGTCGCCATGCTCTGTGCGTCCCGCCGCGGCATCCCCGTCGCCCTGCACACCCCCAGCGAGGTCAAGGCCGCCGTCACCGGCAGCGGCCGCGCCGACAAGGCGCAGGTCGGAGCGATGGTCACCCGGCTGCTTCGGCTCGACGCACCACCGAAACCCGCCGACGCCGCCGACGCCCTGGCCCTTGCCATCTGCCACATCTGGCGGGCCCCGGCCGTCAACCGCCTCCAGCAGGCGCACGCGGCCGCCGCCGCCCGTGGCCACCGCGTTTCCCGTACACCCGCAGTTCCCGTCCGGAAGGTCCCCCGATGATCGCCTTCGTCAGCGGCCCCGTCGCCGCACTCGCCCCGACCACGGCCGTGATCGAGGTCGGCGGCATCGGCATGGCCGTCCAGTGCAGCCCCCACACCCTCGCCGACCTGCGGATCGGCCAGGAGGCCCGGCTGGCCACCTCCCTCGTCGTGCGGGAGGACTCGCTCACCCTCTACGGCTTCGCCGACGACGACCAGCGGCAGGTCTTCGAGCTGCTCCAGACCGCCAGCGGCGTCGGCCCCCGGCTCGCCCAGGCAATGCTCGCCGTGCACAGCCCGGACGCCCTGCGCCTTGCCGTCTCCACCGGCGACGAGAAGGCCCTCACCGCCGTCCCCGGCATCGGCAAGAAGGGCGCGCAGAAACTCCTCCTCGAACTGAAGGACAGACTGGGCGAGCCCGTCGGCGCCCACATCGGCCACCAGGGCATCGGCACCGCCGTCACCTCCTCGTGGCGCGACCAGCTTCAGGCCGCCCTGATCGGCCTCGGATACGCGACACGTGAGGCCGACGAGGCGGTCACCGCTGTCGCCCCGCAGGCCGAGGCCGCGCTCGCGGAGGGCGCCCAGCCGCCCGTACCGCAGCTGCTGCGGGCCGCTCTGCAGACCCTCAACCGCGCACGCTGACCGCACGCCGGCCGGACGCGACACCCCGACGCCCGGGCACCCCACGGCCCGGCACCGAAACACCCGAGGCGGGACTGACCGAATGAACTGGGACGACACCGGACCCGACACCGACGAGCGGCTCGACGAGCGCCTCGTCGACGCCGGCGCGGACGGCGAGGACACGGCGGTCGAAGCTGCCCTGCGGCCGAAGGACCTCGACGAATTCGTCGGCCAGGAGAAGGTGCGCGAACAGCTCGACCTGGTCCTGAAGGCCGCCCTCGCCCGTGGCGCCACTGCCGACCACGTCCTGCTCTCCGGCGCCCCCGGCCTCGGCAAGACCACCCTCTCCATGATCATCGCCGCCGAGATGGGCGCCCCGATCCGGATCACCTCGGGTCCCGCCATCCAGCACGCGGGCGACCTCGCCGCGATCCTCTCCTCCCTCCAGGAGGGCGAGGTCCTCTTCCTCGACGAGATCCACCGCATGTCACGGCCCGCCGAAGAGATGCTCTACATGGCGATGGAGGACTTCCGCGTCGACGTCATCGTCGGCAAGGGCCCCGGTGCCACCGCCATTCCATTGGAGCTTCCGCCCTTCACCCTCGTCGGCGCCACCACCCGGGCCGGACTCCTGCCGCCCCCGCTGCGCGACCGCTTCGGATTCACCGGCCACATGGAGTTCTACGCCCCCGCCGAACTGGAACGCGTCATCCAACGCTCCGCCCGCCTCCTCGACGTCGCGATAGACGCCGAAGGGGCAGCCGAGATCGCCGGGCGCTCCCGCGGCACACCCCGTATCGCCAACCGGCTGCTGCGCCGCGTCCGCGACTACGCCCAGGTCAAGGCGGACGGCCGGATCGACCGCGACGTCGCCTCCGCCGCCCTCGGGGTGTACGAGGTCGACGGCCGGGGTCTCGACCGGCTGGACCGGGCGGTGCTCGACGCGCTCCTGAAACTCTTCGGCGGTGGACCGGTCGGTCTGTCCACACTCGCGGTCGCCGTGGGGGAGGAACGCGAGACGGTCGAGGAGGTCGCGGAGCCCTTCCTGGTACGGGAAGGACTGCTGGCCAGGACGCCGCGGGGGCGGGTCGCCACCCCTGCGGCCTGGGCTCATCTCGGTCTCGTCCCACCTCAGCAAGGCGGAAAGGGACAACAGGGTCTGTTCGGGGCGTGATGCGTCACAGGTTCGCCCGGACAGGAACCAGGGTGCGATGCTGGGCGTTGTTCCATCGATGCGGACTCGCTTAGACTCCGCCGATGCCGCCCGCAGAGGGCGGCATACCCACCCCCGTAGATCAGGCCGCATTCCAGCGCGGTCGTGCGAAGGAAAATCGTCCCGTGAATCCCGTGACTCTCCTCCCCTTCATCGTGCTCATCGGGGCCATGTTCCTGATGACCCGGTCCGCCAAGAAGAAGCAGGCCGCCGCCGCGCAGATGCGCAACGAGATGCAGCCCGGCACCGGCGTTCGGACGATCGGGGGCATGTACGCCACCGTCAAGGAGCTTCACGACGACACGGTTCTCCTCGAGGTCGCGCCCGGCGTCCACGCCATCTACGCCAAGAACGCCATCGGTGCCGTCCTCGACGACGCGGAGTACAACCGCATCGTCCACGGTGACGACGACGAGCTCGACGGCGCGGTCGTGCCGGACGACGCGTCCTCGCTGACCGAGCACGTCGAGGCCGACACGGACGTCGACACCGACGCGGACGACGCGGACGATGCCAAAATCGACCTGGGCAAGAAGGCCGAGGCCGGCGACGTCGAGCCGAAGGACGCCAAGGCCGACGAGAAGTCCGAGGGCAAGGCCGACGGCGAGGCCGACGCGAAGTAATTCACGACCCGGGGATGCCGTGAGCCCACCGGCGTCCGGCATCCCCGGGACCGTGCGATCTTCTGCGGGGGCAGGTCCCCACAACACTTCGTGGCCGCTCGGGCGCACACCCGGCGCGGGGCGGTTGGACAGGGAGAAACGAGAAGGTGGCAGCACCGAAGAAGGGCCGAGGGCCGTCCGGCGGTCAAGGCAGGCCGGGGCGTGCCCTGGCTCTGATCCTGATCGCCATGGTCGCGCTCACCGGCGGGATGTTCTTGTCCGGTCACACCACGCCACGGCTGGGTATCGACCTGGCGGGCGGCACGTCGATCACGCTCAAGGCGAAGAGCCAGCCCGGTAAGCCGGACGCGATCAACCAGACCAACATGGACACCGCGGTCAGCATCATCGAACGCCGTGTCAATGGTCTGGGTGTCTCCGAGGCCGAGGTCCAGACCCAGGGCCGGGACAACATCATCGTCAACATCCCCAAGGGAACGAACTCGAAGCAGGCCCGGGAGCAGGTCGGTACGACCGCCCAGCTCTACTTCCGGCCCGTGCTCGCCGTCACCGAGGGCAAGGCGACGCCCGCCGGCACCGCCAGCCCCTCGGCCTCCGGCTCGCCGAAGCCGAGCGCGTCGCCCAGCAGCAAGGAGACGGCCTCCGGATCCAAGGCCACTCCCTCGGCGAGCGCCACCACCCAGGGCCGTGCGGTCACCGGCGCGCTGACGAAGGACACGTCGCCCAGCCCCAGCGCCTCCGGTACGCCGAAGGCGTCCGCGAGCCCGTCGGCCTCGGTCGACCCGGCCACCGCCGAGTTGCAGAAGAAGTTCGCGGAGCTGGACTGCTCCACCAAGGCCGGCCGCGCGAAGGCCGGTGCCGACGTGAAGCCCACCGACACCACGGTCGCGTGCAGCTCCGAGGGCGACGCCAAGTACGTCCTCGGCCCGGCCGAGGTCTCCGGTACGGACGTGGGCAGCGCCAAGGCCGCGATCGACCAGCAGCGCGGCATGTGGATCGTGCAGATGGACTTCACCGACAAGGGCTCGAAGAAGTTCCAGCAGATCACCTCGAAGCTGTCCACGCAGCAGTCGCCGATGAACCAGTTCGCCATCGCGCTCGACGGCGAGGTCGTCTCCGCGCCCCAGGTGAACGAGACGCTCAGCGGCAGCGCCGAGATCTCCGGCAGCTTCACCCAGCAGTCCGCCCAGGACCTGGCGAACGTGCTGTCCTACGGTGCGCTCCCGCTGTCCTTCAACGAGGACACGGTCACCACGGTCACCGCGGCCCTCGGCGGTGAGCAGCTCCAGGCGGGTCTGATCGCCGGTGCGATCGGTCTGGCCCTGGTCGTCATCTACCTGGTGGCCTACTACCGCGGACTGGCGCTCATCGCGCTCCTCAGCCTCATGGTCTCCGGCATCCTCACCTACACACTCATGTCGCTGCTCGGCCCGGCCATCGGCTTCGCGCTGAACCTCCCCGCGGTCTGTGGCGCCATCGTGGCGATCGGTATCACCGCGGACTCGTTCATCGTGTACTTCGAACGCATCCGGGACGAGATCCGCGAGGGCCGTACCCTGCGTCCGGCCGTCGAGCGAGCCTGGCCGCGCGCCCGTCGCACCATCCTCGTCTCCGACTTCGTGTCGTTCCTCGCCGCCGCGGTGCTCTTCATCGTCACCGTCGGCAAGGTCCAGGGCTTCGCCTTCACGCTGGGTCTCACCACCCTGCTCGACGTGGTCGTGGTGTTCCTCTTCACCAAGCCCGTCATGACACTGATGGCCCGTACGAAGTTCTTCTCCAGCGGTCACTCGTGGTCCGGCCTGGACCCGAAGCGGCTCGGCGCCAAGCCGCCGCTGCGCCGCTCGCGCCGTGTCAACGCCCCCATCGACCCGAAGGAGGCGTGAGATGTCGCGACTCGGCAGTCTCGGCGCCCGGCTCTACCGCGGCGAGGTCGGTTACGACTTCATCGGCAAGCGCAAGATCTGGTACGGCATCTCGGTCCTGATCACCATCACGGCTGTCGTCGCCGTGGCGGTCGGCGGACTCAACATGGGGATCGAGTTCAAGGGCGGCGCGGTCTTCACCACGCCGTCGACCAGTGCCACGGTCGCCCAGGCGGAAGAAGCCGCGACCTCCGCCTCCGGCCACCAGGCGATCGTCCAGAAGCTCGGCAACGGCGGTCTGCGTATTCAGATCACCGAAGTCGACCTGGCGAAGTCCGACGCGATCAAGTCGGAGCTCTCCAAGGACCTCAAGGTCCCCGAGGAGAAGATCAACGCCGACCTGGTCGGTCCCAGCTGGGGTGAGCAGATCGCCAACAAGGCCTGGACCGGCCTCGGCGTCTTCATGATCCTCGTCGTGATCTACCTGGCCATCGCGTTCGAGTGGCGCATGGCCATCGCGGCCCTGGTCGCACTGATCCACGACATCACCATCACGGTCGGGATCTATGCCCTGGTCGGCTTCGAGGTCACCCCGGGCACCGTGATCGGTCTGCTGACCATCCTCGGTTACTCCCTGTACGACACGGTCGTCGTCTTCGACAGCCTCAAGGAGAGCACGAAGGGGATCACCAAGCAGACCCGCTGGACGTACAGCGAGATCGCCAACCGCTCGATCAACGGCACGCTGGTCCGCTCCATCAACACCACCATCGTTGCGCTGCTGCCGGTCGCCGGCCTGCTGTTCATCGGCGGCGGTGTCCTCGGCGCCGGCATGCTGAACGACATCTCGCTGTCGCTGTTCGTCGGCCTCGCCGCCGGCGCGTACTCCTCGATCTTCATCGCCACCCCGCTGGTCGCCGACCTCAAGGAACGCGAGCCGCAGATGAAGGCCCTGAAGAAGCGGATCCTCGCCAAGCGCGCGTCAGCGGCCGCCAAGGGCGAGTCCGCCGAGGACGAGCAGTCGTACGAGGACGACGTCATCGGGGAACCCGCGCCCGCCGCCGCGGTCGTCGGTCAGCGCCAGCAGCCCCCCAGGGGCCACGGTCGGACCCCGGGGAAGCGTTGATGACCAGCACCACCGAGAGCACCAGGGAACTGCTGCTCAGCCGTATCCGTGACGTGGCGGACTATCCGAAGCCGGGCGTGATGTTCAAGGACATCACCCCGCTGCTCGCGGACCCGGTCGCGTTCACGGCCCTCACCGACGCCCTCGCGGAGCTGTGCGTACGGCACGGCGCCACGAAGGTCGTCGGTCTGGAGGCGCGCGGCTTCATCCTGGCGGCGCCGGTTGCGGTCCGGGCCGGGCTCGGCTTCGTCCCCGTCCGCAAGGCCGGGAAGCTGCCCGGTGCCACGCTCAGCCAGGCGTACGAGCTGGAGTACGGCACCGCGGAGATCGAGATACACGCGGAGGACCTCACGGCCGAGGACCAGATCATGGTCATCGACGACGTCCTTGCCACCGGCGGCACCGCTGAGGCATCACTGCAGCTGATCCGCCGGGCCGGCGCCCGGGTCGCGGGCGTCGCGGTCCTCATGGAGCTCGGCTTCCTCGACGGCCGGGCGCGTCTGGAGTCCGGTCTGGCCGGTGCTCCGCTGGAGGCGCTCATCCGCGTCTGAGACTGTCACGCATGCATCGGGTGCCCGGAACAATTTCCGGGCACCCGATGATGCGTCTGCGGTATTCGCACCCATGTTCGCGGGAGCCGGGCCGGGTCCCGCCTCATGCATCGCGCCGCCGCTCAGCCCCTGTCGCACCTGGGACAGCGGCACACCGGCACGCACAGGACGGGCACCGGGAACACCCCGGGGCCCGTTCCGTGTTGTGAGGGTCCCACGGTCCCCGGGGGAGGTCCGGCCGCAGGGTCGATACGATGGCCTTTCCGGGAGTCCGGATCCGCATGAGGAGCGCTCTTGCCAGACGAGGCCCAGCCAGTCGCCGCCCCGCAGCCCGACAAGCCCGCGGCGGTCCCAGCCACGCCCGGGAAGAACCAGCCCGCGGCGAAGGAGAAGCCGAAGCCCCCGGCTCCCGAACCGGCGAGCAGCGCCTCGCAGACTCCCCCCAGGGCGAACGGGACCGCGCCGGTTTCCCCTGCCCAGCCGGCCCCCGTCCCCCCGCCTCCGGCCGCCCCGAAGCCCCCGGCCAAGCCCGCCGCCAAGCCCGTGGCCCCGGTCGGTCCGGCCCGCTCCAGCGGCTCCTCCAACCGGGTACGGGCCAGGCTCGCCCGGCTCGGCGTGCAGCGCTCCAGCCCGTACAACCCGGTCCTCGAACCGCTCCTGCGCGCGGTCCGCAGCAACGACCCCAAGATCGAGACGTCCACGCTGCGCCAGATCGAGCGCGCCTACCAGGTCGCCGAGCGCTGGCACCGCGGTCAGAAGCGCAAGAGCGGCGACCCGTACATCACGCATCCGCTCGCCGTCACGACCATCCTCGCCGAGCTCGGCATGGATCCGGCAACGCTGATGGCCGGTCTGCTCCACGACACGGTCGAGGACACCGAGTACGGCCTGGACACCCTGCGCCGGGACTTCGGCGACCAGGTCGCGCTGCTGGTCGACGGCGTGACCAAGCTGGACAAGGTGAAGTTCGGCGAGGCGGCGCAGGCCGAGACCGTGCGCAAGATGGTCGTCGCCATGGCCAAGGACCCCAGGGTCCTCGTCATCAAGCTCGCCGACCGGCTGCACAACATGCGCACCATGCGCTACCTCAAGCGGGAGAAGCAGGAGAAGAAGGCCCGCGAGACGCTTGAGATCTACGCGCCCCTGGCCCACCGCCTGGGCATGAACACCATCAAGTGGGAGCTCGAGGACCTCGCTTTCGCGATCCTCTACCCCAAGATGTACGACGAGATCGTCCGTCTCGTCGCCGAGCGGGCCCCCAAGCGCGACGAATACCTCGCCATAGTGACCGACGAGGTCCAGGCCGACCTGCGCGCCGCCCGGATCAAGGCCACCGTCACCGGACGGCCGAAGCACTACTACAGCGTCTACCAGAAGATGATCGTGCGGGGCCGGGACTTCGCCGAGATCTACGACCTGGTGGGCATCCGCGTCCTCGTCGACACCGTCCGTGACTGCTATGCGGCGCTCGGCACCGTGCACGCGCGATGGAATCCGGTCCCCGGCCGGTTCAAGGACTACATCGCGATGCCCAAGTTCAACATGTACCAGTCGCTGCACACGACGGTGATCGGTCCCAGCGGCAAGCCCGTCGAGCTGCAGATCCGCACGTTCGACATGCACCGCCGCGCCGAGTACGGCATCGCGGCGCACTGGAAGTACAAGCAGGAGGCCGTCGCCGGCGCCTCCAAGGTCCGCACCGACGTACCCAAGAACACCGGCCGTGGCCAGGACACCGTCAATGACATGGCGTGGCTGCGACAACTCCTCGACTGGCAGAAGGAGACCGAGGACCCCAGCGAGTTCCTGGAGTCCCTGCGCTTCGACCTCTCCCGCAACGAGGTCTTCGTCTTCACGCCCAAGGGCGACGTCATAGCGCTGCCCGCGGGCGCGACCCCGGTCGACTTCGCGTACGCCGTGCACACGGAGGTCGGCCACCGGACCATAGGGGCACGGGTCAACGGGCGGCTCGTACCGCTCGAATCCACCCTCGACAACGGCGATCTCGTGGAGGTCTTCACCTCCAAGGCGGCCGGCGCCGGACCGTCCCGGGACTGGCTGGGCTTCGTCAAGTCGCCGCGTGCCCGGAACAAGATCCGCGCCTGGTTCTCCAAGGAGCGCCGCGACGAGGCGATCGAGCAGGGCAAGGACGCCATCGCGCGCGCCATGCGCAAGCAGAACCTGCCGATCCAGCGGATCCTGACCGGCGACTCGCTCGTCACCCTGGCCCACGAGATGCGCTACCCGGACATCTCGTCCCTGTACGCGGCGATCGGCGAGGGCCATGTCGCGGCAGCGGGTGTCGTGCAGAAGCTGGTCCAGGCGCTCGGCGGCGAGGACGCGGCCAATGAGGACCTGGCGGAGAGCGCGCCGCCCTCGCGCAGCCGCGGCAAGCGCCGCTCCAACGCCGACCCGGGTGTGGTCGTCAAGGGCGTCGAGGACGTCTGGGTCAAACTGGCCCGCTGCTGCACGCCCGTCCCCGGCGACCCGATCATCGGCTTCGTCACCCGTGGCAGCGGCGTCTCCGTGCACCGGGCCGACTGCGTCAACGTGGACTCGCTGTCGCAGCAGCCCGAGCGGATCCTGGATGTCGAATGGGCGCCGACCCAGTCCTCGGTCTTCCTCGTCGCCATCCAGGTCGAGGCCCTCGACCGGTCGCGGCTGCTCTCGGATGTCACCCGCGTCCTGTCCGATCAGCACGTGAACATCCTGTCGGCGGCCGTACAGACCTCACGGGACCGGGTGGCCACCTCGCGGTTCACTTTCGAGATGGGCGACCCGAAGCACCTCGGACACGTGCTGAAGGCCGTACGGGGCGTGGAGGGCGTCTACGACGTCTACCGTGTGACCTCGGCCCGCAGGCCCTGACCCCGACCGCACCCCGGCCCCCCGCCCGACCGCGCGGGGGGGGCCGCGGTGCGTCGCGCCCGACGCGCCTGAGCGGGGCTCGTCGTCGCATCGGCGGCCGGCTCCCCGATGACCTCGGCGGCGCTGCGGACATCCTCGTACGTCCCCGATGCCGGCAGGCCCTCCACCGAAACGCCGAAGGGCCCTCCGTCACCGACGGAGGGCCCTTCGGGCTGTCTGAACAGCTGTCAGCCGCCGAACTCCTCCAGGCCCTTCAGCGCCTGGTCCAGCAGGGCCTGACGGCCCTCCAGCTCACGGGCCAGCTTGTCGGCGCGGGCGTTGTTGCCCGCGGCACGCGCCGTGTCGATCTGCGAACGCAGCTTGTCGACGGCCGCCTGAAGCTGACCGGTCAGACCCGCGGCGCGCGCACGCGCCTCCGGGTTCGTCCGGCGCCACTCCGACTCCTCGGCCTCCTGGAGCGCCCGCTCCACCGCCTGCATCCGCCCCTCGACCTTCGGGCGCGCGTCGCGCGGCACGTGGCCGATGGCCTCCCAGCGCTCGTTGAGGGCACGGAACGCGGCCCTGGCCGCCTTCAGGTCCTTCACCGGCACCAGCTTCTCGGCCTCGACCGCGAGCTCCTCCTTCAGCTTGAGGTTCTCGCCCTGCTCCGCGTCCCGCTCCGCGAAGACCTCGCTACGGGCGGCGAAGAAGACGTCCTGCGCACCGCGGAAACGGTTCCACAGATCGTCTTCGGCCTCGCGCTGGGCGCGGCCCGCCGCCTTCCACTCCGTCATCAGATCGCGGTAACGCGCGGCCGTCGTTCCCCAGTCCGTGGAACCGGAGAGCGCCTCGGCCTCGGCGACCAGCTTCTCCTTGGCCTTGCGGGCCTCCTCGCGCTGGGCGTCCAGCGACGCGAAGTGCGCCTTGCGGCGCTTGGAGAACGCCGAGCGCGCGTGCGAGAAGCGGTGCCACAGTTCGTCGTCCGACTTGCGGTCGAGCCGCGGCAGGCCCTTCCACGTGTCGACGAGTGCCCGCAGCCGCTCGCCCGCGGAGCGCCACTGTTCGCTCTGCGCCAGCTCCTCGGCCTCGGCGACCAGCGCCTCCTTGGCGTGCTTCGCCTCGTCGGTCTGCTTCGCCTTCTGTGCCTTGCGCTCCTCGCGACGGGAGTCGACCGTCGCGACCAGCGCGTCGAGCCGCCTCCGGAGCGCGTCGAGGTCGCCGACGGCGTGATGCTCGTCGACCTGCTGACGCAGATGCTCGATGGCGGTCGTCGCGTCCTTCGCCGACAGGTCGGTGGTCTTCACCCGCCGTTCGAGGAGGCCGATCTCGACCACGATGCCCTCGTACTTGCGCTCGAAGTAGGCCAGAGCCTCCTCGGGAGAGCCGGCCTGCCACGATCCGACAACCTGCTCGCCATCGGCTGTACGCACGTACACGGTGCCCGTCTCGTCGACACGGCCCCACGGGTCGCTGCTCACAGCGCCTCCTCCACCTGATGCCTGTGAGAGGGTTCACCCCCCTGGCATCGTCCACAGTTTCCTGGGGCGGGCCGCGCCCGCCCTGCACAACGCCAATCTAGGCGACCGGCCGCCCGGCTGTCCGCACTCCGCGCGGCCGAAATTCTTCGGCCCCCACACCGAGGGCCGGGCCGGCACCGCCGGTCAGGCCCTCGGTGTCCGGTCAGACCTTGTCGACGGCCGCCTTGGAGATGGTGACGGCCTTCTTCGGGGCACCGTCGGCGGCACCGCCGGCGACACCCGCGGTACCGACCTTCTGCACGGCCTTCAGCGAGGCGGCGTCCATCGTCCCGAACGGTGTGTAGGTCGGCGGCAGCTTGGTGTCCTTGTAGACCAGGAAGAACTGGCTGCCGCCGGTGTGCGCCTGTCCGGTGTTGGCCATCGCCACCGTGCCCGCCGGGAACGTCACCGTGCCGTCCTTGCCCGCCTTGCCCAGCGCGGTCAGGTTCTCGTCCGGGATCGTGTAGCCGGGGCCGCCCGTGCCGTCGCCCTTCGGGTCACCGCACTGCAGGACGAAGATGCCCTGCGTGGTCAGCCGGTGACACTTCGTACCGTCGAAGAAGCCCTTGTCGGCGAGGGACTTGAACGAGTTCGTCGTGTGCGGGGTCTTCGCCGCGTCCATCGTGAACGCGATGTCGCCCTGGCTCGTCTTCAGCGAGAACGTGTACTTCGCCTTCTTGTCGATCTTCATCGCAGGCTCGGGCACACTGCTCTCGCTCGCCGAGGGCGACGCGGACGGGCTCGCGCTCGCCGCCGCGTCGCTCTTCTTGTCCTTGTCGTCGCCGCCGATGGAGACGTACGCGGCGACCCCGACGACCGCCACCACGGCCAGCGCCGATGAGATGACGACGGTGAGTCGCCTCGTCCTCCGGCGGGCCTCCTCCCGGCGCTGCTGCTGCCGCTCGAACTTCTCCCTGGCGAGCTGCCGCCGCCGCTGATCGCTGCTGACCACCGGGTGATCTCCTTGTACGTCGTCTGATCGGGCCTGGGTTGCCCCGTACCGTATATGGGTTAGCTGTGGAATGAGGAGCGCCGGTAGGCTCTGAACTGCCGCGACCTCCTCGGTCGCGGTCACCGCAGCCCTCCGTCGGACGACCATTAAGGACGATCGTGCTCATTGCCGGGTTCCCCGCCGGGGCCTGGGGGACCAATTGCTACCTGGTCGCCCCCGCCGCAGGCGAGGAGTGCGTGATCATCGACCCGGGCCACCAGGCCACGCAAGGAGTCGAGGAGACGCTGAAGAAGCATCGGCTGAAGCCCGTCGCCGTCGTGCTCACCCATGGCCACATCGACCATGTCGCCTCCGTCGTCCCGGTGTGCGGCGCGCATGACGTCCCCGCCTGGATCCACCCCCAGGACCGGTACATGATGAGCGACCCGGAGAAGGCCCTCGGCCGATCCATCGGGATGCCGCTCATGGGCGAGCTGACGGTGGGGGAGCCGGACGACGTCAAGGAGCTGAGCGACGGCGCCCTCCTGAAGCTGGCCGGTCTGGAGTTCGGTGTCGCGCATGCGCCCGGCCATACCAAGGGGTCGGTGACGTTCAGGATGCCCGAGGCCGCGGATGTTCCGCAGGTGCTCTTCTCGGGCGACCTGCTCTTCGCCGGCTCCGTCGGACGCACCGACCTGCCCGGCGGCGACCACGCCGAGCTGCTCGAGTCGCTGGCCCGTGTGTGCCTGCCGCTCGACGACTCGACCGTGGTGCTGTCCGGCCACGGCCCCCAGACGACCATCGGCCGCGAGCGCGCAACGAACCCGTATCTGCACGGTATGGACGCGCCCCGACGAGGAATGTGACGAGAGACAGACTGTGAGCACGTTCAAAGCCCCCAAGGGCACGTACGACCTGACCCCGCCCGACTCCGCGAAGTACCTCGCGGTGCGCGAGGCGATCTCCGCGCCCCTGAAGAACTCCGGCTACGGCTACATCGAGACGCCCGGCTTCGAGGACGTCGCGCTCTTCTCGCGCGGTGTCGGTGAGTCCACCGACATCGTGTCCAAGGAGATGTACACCCTCACCACCAAGGGCGGCTCCGAGCTCGCGCTGCGCCCCGAGGGCACCGCGTCCGTGCTGCGCGCCGCACTGGAGGCCAACCTCCACAAGCTCGGCAACCTGCCGGTCAAGCTCTGGTACTCCGGCTCGTACTACCGCTACGAGCGCCCGCAGAAGGGCCGCTACAGGCACTTTTCGCAGGTCGGCGCCGAGGCGATCGGTGCGGAGGACCCGGCACTGGACGCCGAACTGATCATCCTGGCCGACCAGGCCTACCGCTCCCTGGGCCTGCAGAACTTCCGGATCCTGCTGAACTCGCTGGGCGACAAGGAATGTCGCCCCGTCTACCGGGACGCCCTTCAGGGCTTCCTGCGCGAGCTCGAGCTGGACGAGGACACCCGCCGCCGCATCGAGCTCAATCCGCTGCGGGTTCTCGACGACAAGCGCCCCGAGGTGCAGAAGCAGCTGGTCGGCGCCCCGGTGCTGCGCGACTACCTGTGCGACGCGTGCAAGGCGTACCACGAGGAGGTCCGCGACCTGCTGGCCGCCGCCGGTGTCGCGTACGAGGACGACGAGAAGCTCGTCCGTGGCCTCGACTACTACACCCGCACCACTTTCGAGTTCGTCCACGACGGACTGGGCTCGCAGTCCGCGGTGGGCGGCGGCGGCCGCTACGACGGTCTGTCCGAGATGATCGGCGGCCCGGCGCTCCCGTCGGTCGGCTGGGCGCTCGGGGTGGACCGCACGGTGCTCGCACTGGAGGCGGAGGGCATCGAGCTCGAACTGCCCGCGTCCACCAGCGTCTTCGCGGTGCCGCTCGGCGAGGAGGCCCGCAGGGTGCTGTTCGCCAAGGTGACGGAGCTTCGCAAGCTGGGCGTGGCCGCCGACTTCGCGTTCGGCGGCCGCGGTCTCAAGGGGGCGATGAAGAGCGCCAACCGGTCCGGTGCGCGCCTGACCGTCGTCGCCGGTGAGCGCGATCTCGCCGACGGCGTGGTTCAGCTCAAGGATATGGAGTCGGGTGAGCAGCAGCCGGTCGCGCTGGACGCGCTGGTCGCCGAGATCCAGCAGAAGCTGGCCTGATCCACCGTTTTCCCTGTGCCCGCCCGGTCCGCCGGGCGGGCACAGGTCGTCGGTGCCGGATCAGCTCCCGGAACCGACGGCGGGCCGGTGGATCGAAACCGGTGGTGGGCTCGGCGAGCACCACGAGTTCGGGGAACCGGTCACACCGAGTGCCGGGTCCGGGCGGCGCCACGACCGCGGGAGAACGCTGTGATCCAGGTGTCGGCGTACTGCTCCGGCCCCGCCGTCGCGACGACGTCCGTGGCGTCGCGGGCAGGAGCGGGCGAAGTGCACGACCGTCTCCCGTACCCGTCAATTCGACGGGCGCCGATTCATCCTGCCGGACGACTTCGACCCGGGAACGCCGACGACGGTCGGCGGACACGGGGCCGCGCCGAACGCCGAGACCGTTCCCGCGTCGCGGCCGCGATGTCCCTGGAGGATCTCCACCGCGGTGCTCCTCCCGGCCCCGTTCGACCGAGGGGGCCGGCTCCTCGCCGGGACGGATCCCCAGGTCGAGCCCGTCCGGCGCGGTCGCTTCGCCGGAGCGCTTGCGCAGTCCGTGCACGTCCTCAGTGAATTCGGTCACGGCGCGGAGCGGCTCGCGGAGCCTCTGGTCCCATGCCGCCACGTGGACATGTTTATGTCCATCGAACGGCTGACCCGAGTGGTGGTGCGGCACAATGACCATGCCAGCAGGCCACTCACTGACGGAACGGCGATATGACGACTGCAGCGGTTGACCATCCCTCCTCCGACCAGGACGAGGACGGCGGGAAGAGGACCATCGGCGGCAGTCGCGCGTTCGCACTGCTGCTGGTGATCACAGGCGCTGCCGGGCTCCTCGCCGCCTGGGTCATCACGATCGACAAGTTCAAGCTGCTCGAGGACCCCTCCTTCACCCCGGGCTGCAGCCTCAACCCCGTGGTCTCGTGCGGCAACATCATGAAGAGCGAGCAGGCGTCCGTCTTCGGGTTCCCGAATCCGATGCTCGGACTCGCCGCGTACTCGGTGGTCATCGGGATCGGCATGGCGCTGCTCGCCGGAGCCCGGTTCCGCAGCTGGTACTGGCTCGGACTCAACGCGGGCACCCTGTTCGGAGTCGGCTTCTGCACCTGGCTGCAGTACCAGTCGCTCTACAACATCAACTCGCTCTGCCTGTGGTGCTGCCTGGCGTGGGTCGCCACGATCTTCATGTTCTGCTACGTCACCACGCACAACATCAAGAACCGGATCCTTCCCGCGCCGAACTGGCTGCGCAACGGACTGACGGAGTTCCACTGGGTCCCGCCGGTCCTCTGGGTCGGCATCATCGGCATGCTGATCCTGACCCGCTGGTGGGACTTCTGGACCAGCTGAACCGACGGGTCCCGGGCGTGAACCGGCCCGGCGGCGTTGTCAGTGCCGTGACATAGGCTCTTACGTCGTGGAGCCCGACCTCTTTACCGCAGCAGCCGAAGACCGCCAGGAGAAGGACCCGTCCAGCAGCCCTCTCGCTGTCCGGATGCGCCCCCGCACGCTCGATGAGGTCGTCGGCCAGCAGCATCTGCTGAAGCCGGGCTCGCCACTGCGCCGCCTTGTCGGCGAGGGGAGCGGCGGGCCCGCAGGCCCGTCGTCGGTGATCCTCTGGGGGCCGCCCGGCATCGGCAAGACGACCTTGGCGTACGTGGTCAGCAAGGCCACCAACAAGCGTTTCGTCGAGCTCTCCGCGATCACCGCGGGCGTCAAGGAAGTGCGAGCCGTCATCGAGGGTGCCCGCCGGGCCACCGGCGGCTATGGCAAGGAGACCGTCCTCTTCCTCGACGAGATCCACCGCTTCTCCAAGGCCCAGCAGGACTCCCTGCTGCCGGCCGTGGAGAACCGCTGGGTGACGCTCATCGCCGCGACGACCGAGAACCCGTACTTCTCGATCATTTCGCCGCTGCTGTCACGCTCGCTGCTCCTCACCCTCGAATCGCTCACCGACGAGGACCTGCGCGCTCTCATGCACCGCGCCCTGACCGACGAGCGCGGACTCGGCGGCGCGGTCACCCTGCCCGAGGACGCGGAGGCGCATCTGCTGCGGATCGCCGGGGGAGACGCGCGGCGCGCGCTGACGGCGCTGGAGGCGGCGGCCGGCGCGGCGCTCGCCATGCAGGAGAAGGAGATCACTCTCCAGACCGTCGAGGCGACCGTCGACCGGGCAGCGGTGAAGTACGACCGGGACGGCGACCAGCACTACGACGTGGCGAGCGCCCTCATCAAGTCGATCCGTGGCTCCGACGTGGATGCCGCGCTGCACTACCTGGCCCGGATGATCGAGGCGGGGGAGGACCCCCGGTTCATCGCCCGGCGCCTGATGATCTCCGCCAGCGAGGACATCGGCCTCGCCGACCCGACGGCCCTGCCCACGGCGGTCGCTGCCGCCCAGGCCGTGGCCATGATCGGTTTTCCGGAGGCGGCCCTCACCCTCAGCCACGCCACGATCGCGCTGGCGCTCGCCCCCAAGTCCAACGCGGCGACGCTCGCGATCTTCGCGGCCCAGGAGGACGTACGGAAGGGGCTGGCCGGTCCGGTTCCGGCCCATCTGCGCGACGGCCACTACAAGGGCGCCGCGGCACTGGGGCACGCACAGGGCTACGTCTATCCGCATGACGTCCCCGGCGGGATCGCCGCCCAGCAGTACGCCCCCGATGCGGTCCGCGACAGGCACTACTACCGGCCCACGCGGTACGGCGCGGAGGCGCGGTACGCGGACGTGGTGGACCGGGTCCGCGAGCGGCTCGGCCGCGGCGGCTCCGACGGCGCGGCGGACGCCTGAGGCACGCTCAGGGGGTCGCCGCCTCGAACAGCGTGTGCATGGCCCGGTGCAGCCCGACCATGTCGCGCACCGGTTCGGGGAAGTCGAAGCGGGCGTCGAAGCACTGCCCGTCCGCCTCGAGGAACCGCACCCGCAGCCCGAAGCGGTCGAGTGCGACCGGGACGACGGCGGGCGTGTGCGTCGCGCAGCGTCCTTCCGTCCGCTCGCCCAGCAGCCCGCACAGCATGTTCAGCTGTTCGCCGTGCGCCGTATGCAGATGCTGCAGCAGCTCCGCCTCCTGGGCGACGAGCGGGTCGGCGGTGGCATCACGGAACTCCTCCGGCTCGACGCCCTGCGCGCCCCACAGATCGTCGACGAACGCCTCACCCGTCTCCAGCCGCAGCATCATCCGGCCCGGCCCGGCCATCCCGGGTACGGGCGTGAGCCAGCCCTTGATCCGGCCACGGCCGCGGATGCGGTGCGGCACCGATACCGGCGCGACGTCCGTGATCTCGAGCACAGCGGTCAACTCGTCGTCCTGGGCATGTGCCGCAGCCCGTACGGCCGGGGAATCGGCAGGGAATTCGAGGAACAGGTCCCCTTCGGGGCCCACGCTCCGGTCCAGCGGAATCAGCTGGTCGAAGCCCGCAGTGGTCAACCCGGGGATGAGCAGTACCGCCGAACAGGTACTCTGTACGAGAGTTCGTGTGCGCTCGGCTGCTGACGGCATCCGAGTGTTTTCAAGCCCGCTGGGACGCGGCTGACCACGATCTGATCGGTCCTCCGTCGTATCGACGCCCTCGATGGCGTCGACGCTGCCAGTGCTGTCCGTGACGTGTGTGGTGTTCCCAGGGCGAGACATGCGATCTCCTTGAGTAAGGTGAGCCTAACCTAACCCACAACGGAGGTCTGGAGAACGTGCCTAACCAGTCGCGTCCCAAGGTCAAGAAGTCCCGTGCGCTCGGCATCGCCCTGACGCCGAAGGCCGTCAAGTACTTCGAGGCCCGCCCCTACCCGCCGGGCGAGCACGGCCGTGGCCGCAAGCAGAACTCGGACTACAAGGTCCGTCTGCTCGAGAAGCAGCGTCTGCGCGCCCAGTACGACATCAGCGAGCGCCAGATGGCGCGCGCGTACGACCGCGCCAAGAAGGCCGAGGGCAAGACGGGCGAGGCGCTCGTCGTCGAGCTCGAGCGCCGTCTCGACGCGCTGGTCCTGCGTTCGGGCATCGCCCGGACGATCTACCAGGCCCGTCAGATGGTCGTGCACGGCCACATCGAGGTCGACGGCCGCAAGGTCGACAAGCCGTCGTTCCGCGTCCGTCCCGACAACATCGTGATGGTCCGCGAGCGCAGCCGTGACAAGCACCCCTTCCAGGTGGCCCGCGAGGGTGGTTACGCCCCCGACGGCGAGACCCCGCGCTACCTGCAGGTGAACCTGAAGGCTCTGGCCTTCCGCCTGGACCGGGACCCGAACCGCAAGGAGATCCCGGTGATCTGCGACGAGCAGCTCGTCGTCGAGTACTACGCCCGCTGATCCAGGCGTAGCCGCTCTCACCAGCGCTCAGGCCCGCCCCTTCCCGATGTCGGGGAGGCGGCGGGCTTCCGCGTTCTGCCGGCCGGTGCGGGCACGGGTCCCGGCCGCTGCCCCTCCGGCCCGGGCCGGTCCAGGGCCCGGCCCGCCAGCGCCCTCGCCACAGCCGTTTCCGGATCCAGTCGGCCGCCCGCCCGCCGCCCGGACTCGTACGGCCCGTCGCCGAGCTCCTGCCGCGCCAGCTCCTCGCACCGGGCCCGGGGCCTCCCGTAGTGCGCCGAACCGAACAGCGGCAGCCCCACCGACAGCCAGATCCGCTCGGCGGCCCCCTGCAGCACCGCCGCCTCCGCCGCGTCCCCCTCGACCGCAGTGACCAGGGCCAGCAGCTCCATGGCGAGCGCGGAGCCCAGCAGATCATGGAAGGCGTGACCGATCGCCAGGGACTCCCTGAGCAGCTCCCGGGCGCGGTCCGGCCGGCCCCGTTGCAGCGCCGCATAGGCCAGCACATGGAGCGCGTACGAGAGGGCCCACCGCTCACCGCGGTCCTCGCAGACCTCCCTGACCTCCTCGCAGATCGCCGCGGCGGCCTCCAGATCCCCGCGGAACCCGACCGCCATCGCCAGCTCGATCTGTGCCATCAGCACATTGCTGTTCAGCTCGCCGAGTTCCCGGTAGCGATTCAGCGCGTCCTGCAGCAGCTCCTCCGCGCGGACCATGTCGTCCGTGACGAGGGCCAGACAGCCCGTGCGGTGCACCGCGTACGCCAGAGCCGTCGCGTCACCGGTCCGGTCCGCCTCCTCCCTGCACTCCTGCAGTGCGGAGATCGCACCGGCCGGGTCGCCCTGCAGCACCGCCACGTACCCGAGCACCCACAGCGCCTTGAGTCGCGAGGCGTCGTACGGCGTCTCCTCCTCCAGCACGTGGGCCAGCCAGTGCCGCCCCTCCGAGAGGCGCCCGCAGCCGACCCAGAGGAACCAGAGCGTGCCTGCCAGGTACTGCGCGAGGTGGATCTCGTCCGGACTCTCCAGCGAGTACTCCATCGCCCGGCGCAGATTGGGCAGTTCGCTCTCGGTCCGGGTTGCCACCTCGCCCTGGCGCGGGCTGAACCAGTCGAGCTCGCACCAGGTGGCCAGCCCCAGGAACCAGTCCCGGTGGCGACGCCGTAACCGGTCCGAGTCGCCGGTCGCCGCCAGCCACTCGGCGCCGTACTCGCGCACCGTGTCCAGCATCCGGTAGCGGGTGCCCGCCGCAGAGTCCTCACGCAGGACGACGGACTGCGCCAGCAGCGCCGTGAGCACGTCCAGCACCGACTCGGCCGGAAGGTCGGGGCCGCTGCAGATGTATTCGACGGCTTCCAGATCGAACTGCCCGGCGAATACGGACAGTCGCGCCCACAGCAGCCGTTGCTCCGGCGCGCACAGTTCGTGGCTCCAGCCGATGGCCGTACGGAGCGTGTGGTGGCGCGTCGGCGCGCTGCGGCTGCCGCCGGTCAGCAGCCGGAAGCGGTCGTCCAGCCGTTGCAGCACCTGCTCCGCGGACAGGGCGCGCAGCCGTCCGGCGGCCAGTTCCAGCGCGAGCGGGATCCCGTCCAGGCGACGGCACAGCTCGCGCGCCGATCCGCGGGTGTCCTCGGTCAGCCGGAAGTTCGGCTGCACTGCGGCCGCCCGGTCGGCGAACAGCTCCATCGCGTCCTTGTCGCCCATCGGCGCGAGCGGATAGCCGATCTCCCCGTCCAGCTCCAGAGGCAGCCGCCCGGTGGCCAGCACCCGCAACCGCGGCGCCCGGCGCAGCAAGTCCTGGACGAGCCCGGCGCAGGTGTCGACGAGATGCTCGAAACCGTCGAGAACCAGGAGGAGTTGGCGTTCGACGAGATGCTGGAGGAGCGTCGTGCGGGGCGACCGACCGGTGTGATCGGTGAGTCCCAGCGCGTCGATCACCGCATGTTCCAGCAGCTCCGGATCGTGGACGGTGGACAGCTCCACGAGCCAGACCCCGTCGCAGTACCGTTTCTCCAGTAGGGCGGCAACCCTGGTGGCACAACGCGTCTTTCCCACACCGCCGACCCCTACCACGGTGACCAGCCGCGACGTCCGCAGCAGCCTGCCGAGATCGTCCAGCTCCGCCTCGCGTCCCACGAAACTGTTCAGTTCCGCCGGAAGATTGCCGCGCGCCGCGGTGCCCGGGCCCGGATCGTCGGGGGAGGGAGAGGGGCGCTGAGAGCGTCGCATGAAACACGCAGAGTACTTGCACGAGCGCTCTCCGTACAATCTCCTTTGTGCAACTACCGCGCCGCCCACCAGTAATGCGGTAGGGGGCGTGGCTCCCGGCGCGATAGGGTCGGGAGACGACGATTCGACAAGCCAGAGAGCGGTGCACTGTGACCGGTGGAGAGGTGGCCGGGATCCTGGTGGCCGTCTTCTGGGCGATCCTGGTCTCGTTCCTCGCCGTCGTCCTGGTGAGGCTGGCCCAGACGCTCAGGGCGACCACCAAGCTCGTGGCGGACGTGACCGAGCAGGCCGTTCCGCTGCTCGCCGACGCGTCCGCGACCGTGCGCTCCGCGCAGACGCAGCTCGACAAGGTCGACGCGATCGCGACGGATGTCCAGGAGGTCACCTCCAACGCCTCTGCGCTCTCCACGACTGTCGCATCGACCTTCGGCGGACCGCTGGTCAAGGTCGCCGCCTTCGGTTACGGAGTGCGGCAGGCCATCGGCCGCCGGACCGCTCCGGAGGCCGAGCCGGCCCGCCGGGCATCCCGGCGCACGGTGATCGTCGGCCGCACGGTGCCGTCCGCGCGGGCCAAGAAGCAGGGCGGCAGAAGCTCCCGCGGATCGAAGGACTGACGCAGCGATGTTCCGCCGTACGTTCTGGTTCACCGCCGGCGCAGCCGCCGGTGTCTGGGCCACCACCAAGGTCAACCGGAAGCTCAAGCAGCTGACCCCGGAGAGCCTCGCGGCGCGCGCCGCCGACAAGGCGATCGAGAGCGGTCACAAGCTGAAGGACTTCGCTCTCGACGTCCGCGACGGCATGGTCCGGCGCGAGGCCGAACTGGGCGAGGCGCTGGGCCTCGAGGCGCCGGTCGACCCCGAACTCCCCCTGCAGCGTCACTTCGCGGTCGAGGCGGCCGAGCCCGCCCGGGCCGTCGACGCCACCGCCCACCGCAAACTCCCCTACAACTCGTACAACCGGAATGAGGACCACTGATGGAGTCGGCTGAAATTCGTCGCCGCTGGCTGAGCTTCTTCGAGGAGCGCGGGCACACCGTCGTGCCTTCGGCGTCGCTCATCGCGGACGACCCGACTCTGCTGCTGGTCCCCGCGGGCATGGTCCCCTTCAAGCCGTACTTCCTCGGCGAGGTCAAGCCGCCTGCCCCGCGCGTCACCAGCGTGCAGAAGTGTGTGCGTACGCCGGACATCGAAGAGGTCGGCAAGACCACCCGGCACGGCACCTTCTTCCAGATGTGCGGCAACTTCTCCTTCGGCGACTACTTCAAGGAAGGCGCCATCAGCTACGCCTGGGAGGCTCTCACCACCTCCGTGGCGGACGGTGGCTTCGGCCTCGACCCCGAGCGGCTGTGGATCACGGTCTACCTCGACGACGACGAGGCCGAGGCCATCTGGCGCGACAAGATCGGCGTCCCGGCCGAGCGCATCCAGCGTCTGGGCAAGAAGGACAACTTCTGGTCCATGGGCGTCCCCGGCCCGTGCGGCCCCTGCTCCGAGATCAACTACGACCGCGGCCCCGAGTTCGGCGTCGAGGGCGGCCCGGCGGTCAACGACGAGCGGTACGTGGAGATCTGGAACCTGGTCTTCATGCAGTACGAGCGGGGCGCGGGCGACGGCAAGGAGGACTTCCCGATCCTCGGCGACCTGCCGTCCAAGAACATCGACACCGGCCTCGGCCTCGAACGCCTCGCGATGATCCTGCAGGACGTGCAGAACCTGTACGAGATCGACACCTCGATGGCCGTCATCGAGAAGGCCACCGAGCTGACCGGGGTGCGCTACGGCGACAACCACACCTCGGACGTCTCCCTCCGGGTCGTCACCGACCACATGCGTACGTCCGTCATGCTCATCGGCGACGGCGTCACCCCCGGCAACGAGGGCCGCGGCTACGTGCTGCGCCGCATCATGCGCCGCGCCGTCCGCAACATGCGCCTCCTCGGCGCCACCGGCCCGGTCGTCGCCGAGCTCGTCGACACGGTCATCGCGTCGATGGGCCAGCAGTACCCGGAGCTGATCACCGACCGCAAGCGCATCGAGACCGTCGCCCTCGCCGAAGAGGCCGCCTTCCTGAAGGCCCTCAAGGGCGGCACCAACATCCTCGACACCGCCGTCACCGAGACCAAGGCCGCCGGCGGCAAGGTCCTCGCCGGCGACAAGGCCTTCCTGCTCCACGACACCTGGGGCTTCCCGATCGACCTCACCCTGGAGATGGCCGCCGAGCAGGGCCTCGCCGTGGACGAGGACGGCTTCCGCCGCCTGATGAAGGAACAGCGGGACCGGGCCAAGGCCGACGCCAAGGCCAAGAAGACCGGCCACGCCGACCTGTCCGCCTACCGCGAGGTGGCCGACAACTCCGGCACCACCGAGTTCACCGGCTACACCTCCACCGAGGGCGAGTCGACCGTCGTCGGCCTCCTCGTCGACGGTGTCCCCTCACCCGCCGCCACGGAGGGCGACGACGTCGAGGTCGTCCTCGACCGCACGCCGTTCTATGCCGAGGGCGGTGGCCAGCTCGCCGACCAGGGCCGGATCCGGCTCGACACCGGTGCCGTCATCCAGGTGCGCGACGTCCAGCAGCCCGTCCCGGGCGTCTCCGTCCACAAGGGGACGGTCCAGGTCGGCGAGGTCACGGTCGGTGCCTCCGCCTACGCCGCCATCGACAACACCCGTCGCCGCGCCATCGCCCGCGCCCACAGCGCCACGCACCTCACGCACCAGGCGCTGCGCGACGCGCTGGGCCCGACGGCCGCCCAGGCCGGTTCGGAGAACTCCCCGGGCCGCTTCCGCTTCGACTTCGGTTCGCCCGCCGCCGTCCCCGGCACGGTCCTCACCGACGTCGAGCAGAAGATCAACGAGGTTCTCTCCCGGGAGCTCGACGTCCAGGCCGAGGTGATGTCCATCGACGAGGCCAAGAAGCAGGGCGCCATCGCCGAGTTCGGCGAGAAGTACGGCGAGCGGGTCCGCGTGGTCACCATCGGCGACTTCTCGAAGGAGCTGTGCGGCGGTACGCACGTCCACAACACCGCCCAGCTGGGTCTGGTGAAGCTGCTGGGCGAATCGTCCATCGGTTCCGGTGTGCGCCGTATCGAGGCCCTCGTGGGTGTCGACGCGTACAACTTCCTCGCCAAGGAGCACACGGTCGTCGCCCAGCTCCAGGAGCTGGTCAAGGGCCGCCCCGAGGAGCTCCCGGAGAAGGTCTCCGCCATGCTCGGCAAGCTGAAGGACGCCGAGAAGGAGATCGAGAAGTTCCGCGCGGAGAAGGTCCTGCAGGCCGCCGCCGGGCTCGTCGAGTCCGCCAAGGACGTCCGAGGTGTCGCCGTCGTCACCGGTCAGGTGCCGGACGGCACCTCGGCCGACGACCTGCGCAAGCTGGTCCTCGACGTCCGCGGGCGCATCCAGGGCGGCCGCGCTGCTGTCGTGGCCCTGTTCACCACGGCCAATGGCCGCCCGCTGACCGTCATCGCCACCAACGAGGCCGCCCGCGAGCGCGGACTCAAGGCCGGCGACCTGGTCCGCACGGCCGCCAAGACCCTCGGCGGCGGAGGCGGCGGCAAGCCGGACGTCGCCCAGGGCGGCGGCCAGAACCCGGCCGCCATCGGCGACGCCATCGCCGCGGTCGAACGCCTCGTCGCCGAGACGGCGTGACGGCGGGAGTGACGCAGATGCGCCGCGGACGTCGTCTCGCGATCGACGTCGGGGACGCCCGGATCGGGGTCGCCTCGTGCGACCCCGACGGGATCCTTGCCACGCCGGTGGAGACCGTGCCGGGACGTGACGTCCCGGCCGCCCACCGGCGGCTGGGGCAGATCGTCGAGGAGTACGAGCCGATCGAGATCATCATCGGCCTGCCGAGGTCTCTGGGCGGCGGTGAAGGGCCCGCAGCGGCCAAGGTCCGGCTCTTCGCCCAGGAGGTCGCCCGCTCGGTCGCACCCATTCCGGTGCGGTTGGTGGACGAGAGGATGACCACAGTGACGGCGAGTCAGGGACTGCGTGCCTCGGGCGTGAAGTCCAAGAAGGGCCGGTCTGTCATCGACCAGGCTGCCGCTGTGGTGATCCTCCAGAACGCTCTGGAGTCGGAACGGGCGTCGGGTAAAGCTCCGGGGGAGGGCGTCGAAGTGGTTGTCTGATCGCGATACGGTAACGTTCCGCGCGATGCGGCGGTGTTCGAACAAACACCGCACAGCAAAGAGGCGGACGTTCGTCTCGCGGCTCTAGGGGATCGATGACTGAGTATGGCCGGGGCCCCGGCTCCGAACCGTGGCATCCCGAGGATCCTCTGTACGGGGACCAGGGATGGAGAGGCCAACAGGCTGCCCACGGCCAGAGCCAGTACGGCGGCCCGCAGCAGCCCTACCCGCAGGACCCCTATGCCCAGCAGCCGCAGCAGGCATACCCCCAGCACCAGCAGCACCAGCAGTACGGCGCCCCGCAGGACCCGTATGCGCAGGGCCCCTATGCCCAGCAGCCGCAGCAGCACGACCCGTACGCCCAGCAGCCGCAGCCGCAGCAGCCGCAGCAGCACGGCCCATACGCCCAGCAGCCCCCCCAGCCGCAGTACAACGGTGGCTGGGACACCGGCCAGCAGGCCGCGATGCCGTACGGCGCCTCCCCTCCGAACGATCCGTACGGGAACGGGACGAACGGCTACGGCGAATCGCACGACTACTACGGCACTCCCGAGGCGTACCCGCCGCCGCAGCCCCCGGGCCGACGCGAGGGCGCGCCGGAACAGGCACCGCCCGCACAGGCGCCTCCGCAGAACCCCGACTGGGACCCGGACGTACCCCAGGAGGAGACACACCCCTTCTTCACGGGCGCCGACGACGACCGTGACGGCCGGGATCCCCGGGACGACGATGACGAGTACGACGACGATCCGCGCAGGGACGGTGGCCGCGGCGGAAGCGAACGCCGCGGCAAGGGCAAGAAGAAGAGCCGCAGCGGTTGTGCCTGCCTCGTCGTCGCCGTGGTCCTCGCCGGAGGTGTCGGCGGAGCGGGCTACGTCGGCTACACGTACTGGCAGAGCAAATTCGGCGCGGCACCCGACTACTCGGGCCAGGGCTCCGGCAGCGTCGAGGTGGAGATCCCCAAAAACGCCCTCGGCAACGAGATCGGCGGCATCCTGAAGGCGAAGGGCGTCGTCAAGAGCGTCGACGCGTTCATCGCCGCGCAGGCCGAGAACCCCAAGGGGAAGTCGATCCAGGCGGGGGTCTATCTCCTGCACAAGGAGATGTCCGCGGCCGAGGCCGTGAAGATGATGCTCGACCCGAAGAGCCAGAATCTGCTGATCATTCCTGAGGGCAAGACCAACAGGGATGTCTACAAGCTGATCGACGCGAAGCTCGATCTCAAGGCCGGCACCACCAAGGACGTCGCCAAGAAGAACGTCGGCGGTCTCGGGTTGCCGGACTGGGCCGATGACGACCCGGTCGTCGAGGACCGGCTGGAGGGATTCCTCTATCCCGCGGCCTACCCGGTCACCAAGGAGATGAAGCCCGAGGCAGTCCTCAAGAAGATGGTCTCGCGCGCCAACGAGGAGTACGACAAGGCCGACCTCGAGTCGAACGCCAAGAAGCTGGGTCTCAAGAGCCCCTGGCAGCTGATCACGGTCGCCAGCCTCGTTCAGGCAGAGGGCAAGTACAAGCACGACTTCGACAAGGTCGCCCGGGTCGTCTACAACCGGCTCAAGCCCAACAACACCGAGACTTACGGACTGCTCGACTTCGACTCGACCGTGAACTACGCCAAGGCCCAGAGCACACTGGACACGGGCGCGGTGTCGGACCTGCGGAAGTTCAAGAACCCTTACAACACCTATTACGTCCACGGTCTGCCGCCTGGTCCCATCAACAACCCCGGCGAAGCGGCGCTTCATTCGGCGATCAAGCCCACTCCCGGGCCCTGGTTCTACTTCGTATCCGTGACCGAGGACAAGACGGTGTTCGCGGTGACCAACGAAGAGCATGAGCGCAATCGCAAGAAGTACGAACAGGAGAAGTCGGGCCAGTGAGCACCATCCGACGGGCGGCCGTCCTCGGTTCGCCCATCGCCCACTCGCTCTCCCCGGTCCTGCATCGGGCCGCGTACGCCGAGCTCGGTCTCACCGACTGGTCCTACGACCGGTTCGAGATCGACGAGCAGGCGCTGCCCGGCTTCATCGAGGGACTGGACTCTTCCTGGGCCGGACTCTCGCTGACCATGCCGCTGAAGCGCGCGATCATCCCGCTGCTCGACTCCATCAGCGAGACGGCCTCCGCGGTCGAGGCCGTGAACACGGTCGTGTTCACCGAGGACGGCCGTCGCGTCGGCGACAACACCGACATCCCCGGCATGATCGCCGCTCTACGCGAGCGAGGCGTGGAAAAGGTGGAGTCCGCCGCCGTCCTCGGCGCCGGAGCCACCGCTTCCTCGGCCGTTGCCGCCCTCGCGGCGATGTGCACCGGGCCGGTCACGGCCTACGTACGCAGCCGGGAACGCGGCGACGAGATGCGCGGATGGGGCGAACGCCTCGGCGTCGACGTCCGGATCGCCGACTGGGCGGATGCGGGGAAGGCGCTGCGCGCACCCCTGGTGATCGCGACCACGCCCGCCGGAACCACGGACGCGCTGGCCGGTGCGGTACCGGACGCTCCCGGCACGCTCTTCGACGTGCTGTACGAGCCCTGGCCGACCGGACTCGCGGCCGCCTGGTCGTCCCGGAGCGGCGTAGTCATCGGAGGTCTCGACCTTCTGGTGCATCAGGCCGTTCTCCAGGTCGAGCAGATGACGGGCCGCTCGACCGCCCCGCTCGCAACCATGCGGAAGGCCGGCGAAGAGGCACTCGCCGCACGCTGACCACACCGGTCACGCGCCCCGATCCGTCCGTCTGCTGGACCGGCGGCCGGTTCGGGGGCCCGGGCGTGGGAGGATCGAGGGTGGCGGGCCAGGGCCGCGCACCCGGTCGCGCCGTTGCAGTTCCAGGCGCGAGCATGAGGAGCACCGTTGAGCAGGTTGCGCTGGCTGACCGCGGGGGAGTCGCACGGCCCCGCACTCGTGGCGACGCTGGAGGGTCTTCCCGCCGGCGTCCCGATCACCACGGAGATGGTGGCGGACGCACTCGCCCGGCGGCGGCTCGGCTATGGCCGCGGCGCACGGATGAAGTTCGAGAAGGACGAGGTCACCTTCCTGGGCGGAGTACGCCACGGTCTGACCATGGGGTCCCCGGTCGCCGTGATGGTGGGCAACACCGAATGGCCCAAGTGGGAGCAGGTCATGTCGGCCGACCCGGTCGACCCCGACGAGCTCGCCAGCCTGGCTCGTAACGCCCCGCTGACCCGTCCCCGGCCGGGCCACGCCGACCTCGCGGGCATGCAGAAGTACGGCTTCGACGAGGCCCGGCCGATCCTGGAGCGCGCCAGTGCCCGGGAGACCGCGGCCCGGGTGGCGCTCGGCGCCGTCGCGCGGTCGTATCTCAAGGAGACCGCGGGCATCGAGATCGTCAGCCACGTCGTCGAGCTGGCCGCGGCCAAGGCGCCGTACGGCGTCTACCCCACGCCTGCCGACGTCGAGAAGCTCGACGCCGACCCGGTGCGCTGCCTCGACGCCGCCGCGAGCAAGGAAATGGTCGCCGAGATCGACCAGGCCCACAAGGACGGCGACACCTTGGGCGGTGTCGTCGAGGTGCTCGCGTACGGAGTGCCGGTCGGCCTCGGCTCGCACGTGCACTGGGACCGCCGTCTCGACGCGCGCCTCGCCGCAGCGCTGATGGGCATTCAGGCGATCAAGGGTGTCGAGGTCGGAGACGGCTTCGACCTGGCCCGGGTTCCCGGCTCGAAGGCGCACGACGAGATCCTGGTCACCGAGGACGGCATCAAGCGCGCCTCCGGCCGCTCCGGTGGTACCGAGGGCGGTCTGACCACCGGCGAGCTGCTGCGGGTCCGCGCGGCGATGAAGCCCATCGCGACCGTGCCCCGCGCGCTCGCCACCGTTGACGTCGTCACCGGTGAGCCGGCCAAGGCGCACCATCAGCGCTCCGATGTCTGCGCTGTGCCGGCCGCCGGCATCGTCGCCGAGGCGATGGTCGCGCTGGTTCTGGCCGACGCCGTGGCGGAGAAGTTCGGCGGGGACAGCGTCCCCGAGACCCACCGCAACGTGCAGTCGTACCTCGACCACCTCCAGATCCGATGAGCGGCCCGCTGATCGTCCTCGTCGGCCCGATGGGCGTCGGCAAGTCCACGGTCGGTGAGCTGCTCGCCGACCGGCTCGGCACCACCTACCGGGACACCGACGCGGATGTCGTGGCCACGGCGGGCAAGCCGATCTCGGAGATCTTCTACGACGAGGGCGAGGAGCACTTCCGCGAGTTGGAACGGCAGGCGGTACGCACCGCCGTCGCCGAGCACACCGGCGTCCTCTCGCTCGGCGGCGGAGCCGTGCTCGACGAGACGACCCGCACCCTGCTCGCCGACCACGCGGTCGTCTACCTGTCGATGGACGTCGAAGAGGCCGTCAAGCGGGTCGGGCTGAACACCGCGCGCCCGTTGCTCGCCGTCAACCCGCGCCGGCAGTGGCGCGAGCTGATGGACGCCCGCCGCCATCTCTACACCGAGGTGGCCAGGGCGACCGTCGCCACCGACGAGCGCACACCCGAAGAGGTCGCCCAGGCGGTCCTCGACGCACTGGAACTGCCGGAGAGCGCGGGCGACCCCGCGGCGCCCGGCCGGGAGAACACACGCATGACGGACCAGGGACCCACACGCATCCAGATCGCCGGGAGCGCGGGCACCGACCCGTACGAGGTGCTGGTCGGTCGGCAGTTGCTCGGTGAGCTGCCCTCGCTGATCGGCGACCGCGCCCGGCGGGTCGCGGTCCTGCACCCCGAGGCGCTCGCCGAGACCGGTGAGGCGGTCCGTCAGGACCTCGCCGAGCAGGGCTACGAGGCCATTGCGATCCAGCTGCCGAACGCCGAGGAGGCCAAGACCGTCGAGGTCGCGGCGTACTGCTGGAAGGCGCTCGGCCAGACCGGCTTCACCCGCACCGATGTCATCGTCGGCGTCGGCGGCGGAGCCACCACCGATGTGGCCGGGTTCGTCGCGGCGACGTGGCTGCGCGGGGTGCGCTGGATCGCCGTACCGACGACCGTGCTCGCCATGGTCGACGCGGCCGTCGGCGGCAAGACCGGGATCAACACCGCCGAGGGCAAGAACCTCGTCGGCGCCTTCCACCCGCCGGCCGGGGTGCTCTGCGACCTCGCCGCCCTCGACTCGCTGCCCGTGCACGACTACGTCAGCGGCATGGCCGAGGTCATCAAGGCCGGTTTCATCGCCGACCCCGCGATCCTCGACCTGATCGAGTCGGACCCGGAAGGCGCCCGTACGCCCGCCGGACCGCACACCGCCGAGCTGATCGAGCGTTCCATCCGGGTCAAGGCCGAGGTCGTCTCCAGCGACCTCAAGGAGTCCGGGCTGCGCGAGATCCTCAACTACGGTCACACCCTCGGCCACGCCATCGAGAAGAACGAGCGCTACAAGTGGCGCCACGGCGCGGCCGTCTCCATCGGGATGGTCTTCGCCGCCGAGCTGGGCCGACTGGCCGGGCGCCTCGACGACGCCACCGCCGACCGGCACCGCACCGTCCTGGAGTCCGTCGGACTGCCGCTCACCTACCGCGGCGACCAGTGGCCCAAGCTGCTGGAGAACATGAAGATCGACAAGAAGTCCCGCGGCGACCTGCTGCGCTTCATCGTCCTCGACGGCCTGGGCAAGCCCACCGTCCTGGAGGGACCCGACCCGGCGGTGCTGCTCGCCGCGTACGGGGAGGTGTCGGCGTGACCCGCCGGGTCTTCGTGCTCAACGGGCCGAACCTCGGCCGGCTCGGCTCCCGTGAGCCCGATGTGTACGGCGCGACGTCGTACGCCGGACTCGTCGAAACCTGCCGGACGCTCGGCAAGGAGCTCGGCTTCGACGTCGACGTCCGGGAGACCAACGACGAGGGCGAGTTGATCCGCTGGCTGCACGAGGCCGCGGACGGGTCAATTCCGGTCGTTCTCAACCCGGGGGCTTTCACCCATTACTCGTACGGAATGCGGGACGCGGCCGCTCAGCGCACCGCCCCGCTCATCGAGGTGCACATCTCGAACCCTTACGCACGGGAGGAATTCCGCCACACCTCCGTCGTCGCACCGGTCGCCACGGGGACCGTGGCCGGATTCGGCATCGGCTCCTACCGGCTCGCCCTGCGCGCCCTCGCCGACGAACTGACGGACTGACACGGGGCCCCGTCGGCCGGAACACCGGCC
>NZ_JBHVEE010000083.1:0-42692 GCF_042802415.1 Streptomyces sp. NPDC057486
TGGGGGGGCCGGCGGGGGGGGGGGGGGCCGCCCGCGGCGGCCCGCCCCGGGTGCTGATCGTGGAGGCGCCCTGGTCCCCACCCGCGACCACAGCATCGACGAGCAGTCGAAGAGCTACCGGTACGCGACCAACCATAGGAAGATCCTTCGCGACTGCCGTCTGAAAGGCGAAGGTGTCCACCAAGCCACGCTCGGCATTGCCCGACTGCACAACCTTGTCCTCTCCGGGTGACGCAGAAACCAGCGGGTCGCCCCGCCCCACGCCCAGAACAACGAGCCAGGGACCGCACAGGGTCGGCCGGGCAGGTCCTAGAGTTTGTAGCCGCCCGACACCTCGATGTTCTGAGCGGTGACCCAGCGGCTCTCGTCGGAGACCAGTGTGGCGATCATCGCGCCGATGTCGCCGGGTTCGCCGACGCGGCCGAGCGCGGTCTTCGCGGCGAGGGTCGGAACGACCTCGGGGAAACGGGTGAAGGCGTCGTCGGCGATCCGGGTGCGGGTCGATCCCGGCGAGACGGCGTTGACGCGGATGCCCCGCGTGCTGAATTCCTTGGCCATGTACCGGGTCAGCACGTCCAGGCCGCCCTTCATCGACGCGTAGGCCGAGTAGCCGGGCTCCGGGCTGGCCGTCGCCGCCGAGTTGCTGCTCGTGTTGACGATGGCCCCGCCGTCCGCCATCAGGGGCAGCAGCCGCTGCGTCAGGAAGTACGGTCCCTTGAGCAGGACCCGCATGAGCCTGTCGAACGTCTCCTCGGTCGTGTCCTCGATCAACGAGGTCTGCGCGAAACCGGCGTTGTTGACCAGGTAGTCGTACGTGCCACGCTGCCAGGTTTCGCGCAGCACGGCGGCCACCGTGTCGCGGAAAGCCGCGAAGGTGCCGGTCTCACCCACGTCCAGCGGCAGCGCGACGGCTGTGCCGCCCTCCTTCTCGATGGCGGCGGCCGTCTCCAGCCCTCCTTGCGGGTTGTTGCCGTAGGTCAGGATGACTCCGGTTCCGCGCTTGGCGATCTCGATCGCGGCGCTCTGTCCGATGCCGGAGCTGGCGCCCGTGACGATGGCGACCTTCATGGTGTTCCTCCTGGGTGCAGTCGTGTGTGTGCGTGAGTGAGTCGGCGGCGCTATGCGGCGGAGTCCGGGGGCAGGACTCGGGCGAGCCAGTCGGTGCGGGTCCGACGGGCCGTGGCCGAGATGCGCGCCTGCGGGTACAGCGCGTCGAACCCGTGGAAGCCGCCCGCCCAGACGTGGAGTTCGGCCTGGCCGCCGGCGGCCCAGATGCGGGTGGCGTAGTCGGCGTCCTCGTCGCGGAAGACTTCGGCGGAGCCGGTGTCGATGTAGGTGGTAGGCAGGCCCGAGAGGTCGTCGGCCAGGGCGGGGGAGACGTACGGGGGTACCTCGTCGTCGGTGAGGTCGCCGAGGACACAGCGCCATCCGAACTCGTTCATCTCGCGGGTCCAGACACCGGGTCCGCCGGAGTACTGGCGGCTGGAGGCGCTGGTGTTGCGGTGGTCGAGCATGGGGCAGATCAGCATCTGCGCGGCAATCGCCGGTGTGCCGAGGTCGCGGGCAAGCAGTGTGACGCCGGCGGCGAGACCGCCGCCCGCGCTGGCTCCCGAGACGACGATCCGGGCGGGATCGATGCCCAGTTCGGCGGAGTGTTCGGCGACCCAGAGCAGCCCCTGGTAGCAGTCGTCGACCAGGGCGGTGCCGGTGGCATCCGGCGCAAGCCGGTAGTCCACCGAGACCACAACCGCGCCGAACCGGTCGAGCCATTCCAGCGGGATGTCGATCTGCGAGAAGCGGTCGCCCATGACCATCCCGCCCCCGTGCATCCAGTACACGCAGGGTGCGGCGGTGGTGCGATCGGTGTTCGCGGGACTGAACACCGACAGGAGGATCGCGGCACCGTCCTCGACGGGCACGGTGACCTCGCGCCGGTCGACCTGCCGGTGGGCGAGAAGGGACTCGACCGGTGTCGACGGAAGCCGGCGCAGCTGCGCGAGAACTTCCGGGCTGAGCTGGGACGTCAGCGGCATGTCGGCCAGCAGCTCACGCAGTTCGGGGTCCAGGTCGGGTCGTGCCGTTGTCATGCTTGCCGCCTTTCGTGGGGTGGTGCCGGAGGTCGGGCGAGGAGGGGGCCGCTCGGCAGGCGCCGAGGCGGCAGGGGGCCAGGACGGGGGGCGATCGCCGGATCAGAAGGCGGCCTTGCCGCAGACCGGCACGTAGTCGGTGTACTCGGACTTCTTGGCCAGCAGTCCTTCGATCTGCGCCACGATGGATCGGGCGGCCTCACCGGCGAAGATCCGGTGGTGGTCCTCCTCGGTGGTCCAGCCCTCGGTGACGTGGACGACGGCGGGGTCGGACGCGGAACGGGAGACCAGGTAGACGACGCAGTGTTCGCTCGCGCCGGGGCCGCCCCCGTGCAGGCCGGTCAGCAGCAGGTCGACCAGACGGTCGCCCATTCCGGGCCTGGCGGTCAGGGTGGCGTTGAAGCCATAGTTGACGATCATGGATGCCCTCTTCTTCGGTGATGGAGTGAGGTGATTCCATTCAACCGACGTGACCTGCGAAAACGTTAGAGCGATGCTCGCTCGTACTTGCACGATCCTCGCGGGCACGGGAGCCGCAGCATGGAGTGGTGCTGCAATGGACGCATGTACCTTGAAGAGCTCCGCACCCTGCTGGCCCGGCACGCCCGGCCCGACTGGACCACCGCCATCGACGGCGTCCTCATCTCGAAGGTCGACCGGTCGGATCCGCCGGCGCCCTCGATGTCCGGCACGGTGCTCGCGGTCATCGCCCAGGGCGCCAAACGACTCGCCCTGGGCGAGCGGGTGTATGAGTACGGGCCCGGGCAATACCTCGTCGCATCCGTTGATCTTCCCGTCACCGGGCAGTTCACCCAGGCCGAACCCGAGCGGCCGGCCCTCGGCTTCGGTCTCACGCTGGAACCGTCCGCCGTTGCCGAGCTGCTGCTCGAGGCCGGGCCCGGAGACACCCCCCGCGTCGGCGGGGGCGCGCCGTCGGGCATCGCCGTCAGCGACGCTCCGGCCGCACTGCTCGACGCGGTGGTCCGTCTGCTGCGCCTGCTCGACGAGCCCCGCGACCGTGCCGTGCTGGCCCCGCTGGTCAAGCGCGAGATCCTGTGGCGCCTGGTCACGAGCGAGCAGGGTGCGACGGTTCGCCAGCTCGGCCTGGCCGACAGCGGCCTCAGCCACATCTCCCGGGCCGTGCGCTGGATCCGCGAGCACTACGCGCAGCCCTTCCGGGTCGAGGACGTCGCGTGCATTTCCGGCATGAGCGTCTCCGCCTTCTACCGCAACTTTCAGGCGGTGACGGCGATGAGCCCCATCCAGTTCCAGAAGCAGATCAGGCTGCAGGAGGCCCGGCTGCTGCTGGCCACCCACCCGGGCGACGTCACCGGAGTCGGCCGGCGCGTCGGCTATGACAACCCGTCACAGTTCAGCCGGGAATACCGCCGCCAGTTCGGCGCGCCCCCCAGCCAGGACGCCGTTCGTCTGCGTCATACCGTGCGCACCCCGGCAGGTGGCCTTCCCTGAGCCATGTGGACCGTGGTGGAGGATCGTGGTTCAAAGAAGCGGTCACCAGCAGGACGGTGTGCTGCAGCCTGCCTCCCGCCCCGGTGTATTCCGCCCGCAAGTCGCGTGTGCGAGCCGGTCAGTTCCCTGCGTCGGCGGCCGCGAATCGCATCGCGTCCTGACTGGGTGGCGCGCCGAAGAGGCGCCGGTACTCCCGGCTGAACTGGGACGGGCTGTCGTATCCCACGCGGTATCCGATGTACGCGATGTCTTTTGGATGTGCCGCAAGAAGAAGGCGAGCCTGATGGAGTCTGATCTTCTTCTGGAACTGAATCGGACTCATTCCGGTGACGGCCTGGAAATTCCGGTGGAAGGCGGAATTACTCATCCCGATCAGCTCTGCCACGTCGTCCACCCGGAACGGCTTTCTGTAGTTTTCCCTGATCCAGTGCACGGCTCTGGCGATGTGCGCGAGCTTGCTGTCGGCGAGACCGATCTGGCGGACCGTCGCCCCCTGCTCGCTCGTGATCAGGCGCCACAGGATCTCACGTTTGACGAGGGGGGCGAGCATGTCCCTGTCCCGCGGCCGGTCGAGCAGGCGCACCAGGCGCACCAGGCGCACGGCGGCGTCGAGGAGCTCGTCCGACGCGGTGCTGACGGCGATGGCCGGGGGCGCGGTGCCGTTCGCCGGAAAACTGCCGGGCGCGGCCTGCAGCATCATCTCGGCGACCTCCGAAGGCTGCAGGAGCAGGCCGAGCCCCAGCGCCGGCCGGTCCGCCGTGGCCCCGACGAAGTGACCGGAGACGGGCAGGTCCACCGATGCGACCAGGTACTGGCCGGGGCCGTACTCGTGCACGTACTCGCCCAGCGCGAGACGTTTGGTGCCTTGGGCGATCAGCGCCATGACCGTTCCGCTCATGGCCGCATGGGATGCCTGCGACTCCTCACGGCCGATCAGCACGCCCTCGACGGCGGTCGTCGCGTCGGGACGGGCGTGACGCGCCAACAGGGTCCGGAGCTCATCCAGCAGCATGTACGGATTGATACACCGAAGACAAGGGAAGGTCCAGCGTTCCTTTCCGGCCCCTGCGAGACGACGGAGAGCATTGTGCAAGGCTTCGCGACTATCGGGCAAATGAGTTGTGCAGGCGACCTGATTGAATCTCAGTCGTCCCCCAGGGTGTGCAATTCGCCGGCTCGTTGAGTCGAGGAAGGAGGAGCGGAATGACAGACGGAACCCACAGTGAAATTCTTCTTCACGTCAATGGTCTGACGCATCGTCTGAAGGTCGACAACCGCAGGACACTACTCGACACACTCCGTGAAAGCACCGGTCACACAGGGCCGAAGAAGGGCTGCGACCGCGGCCAGTGCGGCGCCTGCACGGTGCTCCTGGACGGCCGGCGCGTGGTGTCCTGCCTGACGCTGGCGGTCGCCACCGACGGCTCGGACGTCACGACGGTCGAGGGGCTGGCCTCCGACGGTGAACTGCACCCTCTGCAAAAGGCGTTCGTCCAGCTCGACGGTTTTCAGTGCGGGTACTGCACACCCGGGCAGCTCTGCTCCGCGGCCGGGATGCTGGCCGAGCACGCAGCGGGCTGGCCCAGCGCGGTCACCGCCGACGTGTCACCTGAGGAACCGGCACCCGAGCTGGACGCCGCGGAGGTACGCGAGCGACTGAGCGGGAACCTGTGCCGCTGCGGCGCGTACCCGTTCATCGTCCGCGCCGTGTTGGAGACCGCGTCCCGAACGGAGGCGAAGGGATGAAGGAGTTCACCTACCAGCGGCCCGCACACGTACGTGACGCCCTTGCCCTGGTCGCCGATGACGGCGCCCGGTTTCTGGGCGGCGGAACCAATCTCGTCGACCTGATGAAGGACGGCATCGAGACACCCACGCGGCTCGTGGACGTGCGCCGCCTGCCGCTGGACGGCGTCCGGGAGACATCCGACGGAAGCCTCACCATCGGTGCGACGACGACCAACAGCGACCTGGCGGCCCACCCCGAGGTGCGCCGCCGGTACCCGGCGCTCAGCCAGGCAGTGCTGGCGGGCGCATCGGGGCAGCTGCGCAACATGGCGACGGTCGGGGGCAACCTCCTGCAGCGCACCCGGTGCGGGTACTTCGCAGATCCCTCCCAGCCGTGCAACAAGCGCAGCCCCGGCAGCGGCTGCGCCGCGATCGCCGGAGAGCACCACAACCACGCGATCCTCGACTGGTCCGAGCACTGTGTGGCCACCCATCCCTCGGACATGACGGTGGCATTGGCGGCGTTCGACGCCCTCGTGCACTACGAGACTCCGGACGGGACCCATGAGATCCCGCTGTCCGAGTTCTACCTGCCGGTCGGTGGGAGCCCGCAGCGGGAAACGGTGCTGCCCCGCGGAGCCCTGATCACCGCCGTCACCCTGCTGGCCGGCGCGGCGAGCCCGCGATCGCGCTACCGCAAGGTCCGCGAACGCGCCTCCTACGCCTTCGCCAACGTGTCCGTCGCAGCCGCGCTGGACGTCCACGAGGGCGTCGTGCAGGGTGCCCGGATCGCGCTGGGCGGCGTCGCCTCACGGCCCTGGCGTGCCCACGCGGCCGAGACCGCCCTGAGAGGCGCCCCCGCCACCCCCGACCGCTTCCGAGCCGCCGCCGACGCGGAACTGACCGCCGCGCGGCCGCTGCGCGACAACGCGTACAAGGTCACGCTGGCCGGCAACCTCGTCGTGGCCGTCCTGACCGAGCTCGTCCACCGGGCCGAGTGACGAACCGGCCCCGTCACACGTCCTGAAGGAGATCACCACATGGACGACGCTTCCTCGACCGGCCTCTCCCCGACACATCCCGCTCCATCGGCCGACACGAACGAACCACCGCCGGGAGCCATCGGCGCATCACGGCCCCGGGTGGAGGGCCCGGCCAAGGTCACCGGCGCGGTGCGTTACGCCGCGGACGAGCCGATGAGCGACCTGGCGCACGGCTGGGTCGTCACCTCCACGGTGACCCGCGGACGCATCCGCGAACTCGACACCTCCGCCGCGCTGGCCATGCCCGGCATACTGGGCGTGATCGACCACCGCAACGCGCCCCGGCTCAACCCGGAAGCGGGATCGTTCTTCGGCCCCGACGGCGGTATGCACCTGCTGCAGAGCGAGGAGATCCCGCACTCCGGCCGGCCGATCGCACTGGTGGTCGCAAGGACGGCGGAGCAGGCTCGATCGGCGGCCATGGCTCTACGGGTGACGTACGACGAGGAACCGCACGACGTCGACTTCTCGCCCGACCACCCCGCCGCCCGCCCGGCGACATCGCACTTCGGAGAGGATGCCACCGTCGGCGACGTGGACGTGGAGCTCGCCGCGAGCGCGGTGGTCGTGGACGAGCGCTACGTCACCCCCGAGGAACACGGCGCCGCCATGGAGCCGCACTCGGCGACCGCCTGGTGGGACGGGGAGCGCCTGCAGATCGTCGACTCCAACCAGGCGCCCTTCCTGGTCGCCATGACGGTGGCCACACTGTTCCGGCTGGACCCGAAGGAGGTGCGCGTCCGGTCCCTCCATGTCGGCGGCGGCTTCGGTTCCAAGTCGGGGACGTGCGGACCCCAGTTGGTCCTGGCGGTGATGGCCACGAAGATGTTCGACCTGCCGGTACGCGTCACCCTGACCCGCACCCAGGTGTTCCAGATCATCTCGATGCGCCCGGCGACCGACCAGCGCGTACGGATCGGGGCGGACCCCGACGGCCGGCTGCGGGCCATCGACCACGCGGCGGCCTTCGAGATCTCCAAGCTCGCGGACTACCTCGAGAACTGCACCGAACTCACCAACACGCTCTATGCGGCACGGGCGATCCGCACCCGGCGCACCGCTGTGCCGATCGACATCCTGCCGCCGTACTCGGTGCGCGGGCCCGGCACGACTCCGGGTTCGTTCGCCCTCGAGTCCGCCATGGACGAGGTCGCGGAGCGCCTGGGCATGGACCCCCTCGAACTCCGGCTGCGCAACGAACCCGCCGTCGGCCCTGTCACCGGCCTGCCCTTCAGCCGCCGCGACCTCGTCGCATGCCTCACGGAGGGCGCCCGCCGGTTCGGCTGGGCCACCCGCGACCACCGGCCGCGAACGCGCCGGGAAGGGCATCTCCTCGTCGGCACCGGGCTGGCAGCCACGTCCTTCTCCGCGGGGGCGCTGCCCTCGTCGGCATCGATCACCGCGGAGACCGACGGGACCTTCACCGTGGCCGTCGGCGCCAGCGACATCGGCCAGGGCGCGCGCACCGCGCTGACCGCGGTGGCGGCGGAAACTCTGCGCGTCCCCTCCGAACGGGTACGCCTGCTGATCGCCGACAGCGACCTCGGCCCCGCCTGGGGCGCCAGCGGATCCCGGGGGACCGCGTCCTGGACGTGGGCGATCACCGAGGCCGCGGCCGAGCTCCGCTCCCGACTGGACGGCGCCGCACTGCCCCTGACGGCCTCATACGACACCACCGAGGCGCTCGGCAAGCTGCCCCTCATGGAACGGCACGCCTACAGCGCCGTTTTCTGCGAAGTGAGCGTGGACCCGGCGACCGGCGAAGTACGGGTACGTCGGCTTCTGGGGATGTTCGCCGTGGGCCGCGTGATCAACCCACTGCTCGCGCGCAGCCAGCTCGTCGGCGGCATGATCATGGGGCTGTCGACGGCCCTGCACGAAGAGGGCGTGCGCGATGCCGCAACAGGGCGCCACATCAACACCGACCTCGCCGGCTACCACATCGCCGCACACGCCGATGTACCCGACATCGAAGCCGACTTCGTACCCGACTACGAACCCGACATTCCGGCAGGGGTCAAGGGAGTCGGTGAAATCGGCACCGTGGGCACTGCAGCCGCGATCGCGAACGCCGTCTGGCACGCCACCGGCCTCCGCCGGCGAACCTTGCCCATCCGCCTCGACCGCGTAATCGAAGAAGGTCCCGGATCGTGAGCCGCCCGCAACAGCCGGCACCCCGAGCGCGGCCGTCTCGGCCCGGGCCCAGCACCTGACCAGGAGGCAAACGTGCTACGGGAAGTCTGGCCCTTCGTCGACACCCACCGCCAGGCGGGCCGGACCGTCGTGCTGGCCCGCCTGGTGGGCCGGGACGGCCCCGGATCACGGCCGCTGGGCGCCACCATGGCCATCGCCGACGACGGCACATGGCGCGGCTCGCTGTCGGGCGGCTGCGTCGAGGGCATCGTCCTGGACCGGGCCCGCACCGTCCTCGCAGGCGCCCCGCCCCACATGACCTCCGTCAACCCGGGGCAGGACCTGCTGCCCTGGGAGGACGCCCCGGCCTGCGCCGGCGAACTGCGGATCCTCATCACGCCCGCACCACCCGAGCCGGTCCTCTCCGCCATCGGCACAGCCCTGGCCGAGGACCGTCCGCTCGCGGTGCGGGTCGGTCTGCGACCGCCCCAGCGCTGGTCGACAGCAGCCGCAGCCGACCAACTGCCCGACATGGAAGACGCGTTCACCGAGGAGCTGGCGCCCCGGCCACGGCTTCTGCTGGTCGGCGCCACAGATCTCGCCGCAGTCCTGGCCACCCTGGCCAGACCCTTGCACCGCAAGGTCGTGGTCCTCGACCCACGGCCGGGGCACGTCGCCTCCGGAGCGTTCACCGAATCGACCGCCGACGTCGTCCGTTCCTGGCCCGACGACTGGATCGCCCGCCACCCACTCGCCGCACGCGACGCCGTCGTCGCACTCAGCCACGACCCGCGCATCGACGACCGCGCCCTGCGTGCGGCTCTGGCCGGTCCGGCCGGGTACGTCGCCGCGCTCGGCAGCCGGGCCACCCACGTGCAACGTCTGCGGCGCCTGACCAACACTCCCGGACTGGACCGCCTGGCCGGCCCGGCGGGCCTCGATCTCGGCGGGGCGTCCCTCGCCGAGAGCGCCCTGTCCATCCTCAGCGAGCTTGTCGCGGTGGACAACGGACGCGGCGGGCGCCGCCTGCGCGACGGCACCCTGCCCGTCCGGGCTGCAGCGCACGCCTAAGAGGAGCTCATAGGGCGGTCCTGTCATCCCTGGCGGGCGCACGACGACGGCTGCGGCGCCTCGCCGCGGTGTCGGAACGCCGGAATGCACCCGGTACGAGGACGTCCCTCCGCCTTGGGACGCACCACATCCGACGCCGCGCGCCGATCCACCAGGGATGACGGGACGGCCCTCAGCCGATCAAGTCGTAGGCCGTGGGTTCGAATCCCACCCGTCCGGCGGCGCCGCCTCGCGCATGCTTCCCGCTCGGGGCACCGACGTGCGCCGCAGGTCGGCCGGGGCGCATCCTGGCTGTGTGACCTCGTACGGCCTGCCCCCGTACCCTCCGCCCGAGAACGTGGCGGCGACGGGGAGGGCGAGCGGCGGCGGGGTGCCGGACGAATTGTCCCTGGTGCTCGCGCAGGCCGCGGTGAGCGCGATCGAGTCCGCCGGTGGGTATGCCGGTGGCGTATATCTGCGCTCCGGTTACCCCGAGCTGCTGAGGCTCTCCGTGCTCGCCGGGCTGCCGACCCAGCTGTTCCACCCCTGGTGGCGCATGCATATGAACCGGCCCTTTCCCGTGGCCGAGGTGTACCGCTCGGGGAAGCCCGTCCACCTCGCCGACGTCGAGGAGGGCATGCGCCGGTTCCCGCAGCTGATGGCGGGCATGCCGTTCCCGTTCGGTTCGCTGTACATGCCCGTCTTCGGCGGCCGGGAGAAGTTCGGCGTCCTCGTGGTGCTGCGCCCGGCCACCCCCGGCAAACCCGTCTCGCACGCCGACCGGCGCGCGCTCCGCGACATCGCCCAGCGGCTCGGCGCGGAGCTCGCCGGACTGGCGGCCGGGGGCACCAAGGTCGTATGGGACGGCGAGCCGGTCCCCGTGCAGCTACCCTCCGTCACCGTTCCACCGGTACGGATCGGACACTTCGACTGGGACCTCGAAACCGGTGCCGTCGACGCCGACGCGGAGCTGTGCGGGATCCTCGGCACCGAGCCCGCGCGGTTCCCGGGCACCATCGACGGCCTGACGGCACTGCTGGCACCGGAGGACGTGTACGGACTGTGGACCCTCGCCCGCCGGGCGGCGAGTGCGGGCGGACCGGTCGTACGCAGGATGCGGTTGCGCGGCCCCGACGGCCGGACCAACCTCCTGGAACTCTCCAGCCGCTGGGCCCAGCCACCGCGCAGCGGCGCGGCCGGGACGCTGACCGGATTCCTGGTGGACCTCGGGGCCGGACCGGTCATCGCCGAGGCCGCCGACCGGCTCCCGCGCGGCATCTTCTCGCTCGACCGGCTCGGACGGATCACCTACGTCAACCAGCTGGCGGAGGAACTGCTCGGCCGGCAGCGGGGCGAGCTGGTCGGAAGCCTCCTGTGGGAGGCCCTGCCGTGGTTCGGGCATCCCGCGTACGAGGATCACCACCGAGCCGCACTGCTGTCCCACGAGCCCGTGCACTTCCTCGCGCGCCGCACCGAGCGGGACTGGCTGGCGGTGTCCCTGTACCCGGGCCACGACGGCGTGACCGCCGCGCTCTCCGCCACGGAGGAGCCCTCCTTCCCGCCGGACGCCGCCGGACCGGGCGAGGTCCTGGGTTCCCCGCTGGAGTCCTCGGCCGGGGTGTACCGTCCCGTCGCCCTCGCGATCGCGCTGACGGAGGCCGTCACCGCCCGCCAGGTGTCCGCGGTGGTCACCCAGGAACTGCTCCCCGCGTTCGGCGGCAGGCAGCTGGCGATCTACCTGCTGCACGAACGCCACCTCTACCTGGCCTGGGAGACCGGTTTCCCGCACGGCTTCCTGAACAGCTTCGACGGCGTCGCGCTCGACGCCCGTCTGCCCGGCGTCGAGACGCTCACCTCCGGCCACCCCATGTTCTTCGAATCCATGCAGCGCCTGGCCTCCGCCTACCCCGGCATACCCCTGGACGCGAGCGTCGGCGCCCGCGCCTTCCTGCCGCTCATCGCCTCCGGGCGGCCCGTCGGCTCCTGCATCCTCGGCTTCGACCAGCCGCGCGGCTTCAGCCCCGAGGAACGCACGGTTCTCACCGCGCTCGCCGGACTCATCGCCCAGGCCCTCAAACGAGCCCAGCGGTACGACACCGAGTCCGCCGTGGCACGCGGCCTGCAGAATGCCCTGCTGCCGCACCGCCTGCCCGTACTCGACCAGGTCGACACCGCGGGGCGGTACCTCCCCGGCACCCAGGGCATGGACATCGGCGGCGACTGGTACGACGTCATCGAGACCGACCGGGGTCTGGCCCTGGTCATCGGGGACGTCCAGGGGCACGGCGTCGCCGCTGCGGCGACGATGGGCCAACTCCGCAGCGCCGTACGCGCCTTCGCGCTCAGCGGGCACGAACCGCAGGAAGTGATGAGCGGCACCAACCGGTTGCTCATCGACCTCGACCCGGGCCAGATCGCCAGCTGCTGCTACATCGTCCTCGACCCCGCCACCGGTCGCACGCAGCTCGTCCGGGCCGGGCACCCGTACCCCCTGCTCCGCCACCCCGACGGCACGACCGAGGTCCTGGAGCTCCCCGGCGGGGTGGTGCTCGGCGTCACCCCCGACGCCACCTATCCCGTCAGCCGCCTGCGGCTGCTCCCGGGCGCGATCCTGGCGCTCTACACCGACGGACTGGTCGAGCAGGCGGGGGCCGACATCGACGACGGAGTCGAGCGGCTGCGCGGCATCATCGAGGCAGCCGATGCGCCGTCCCTCGTCGGCATGGCGGACCTGGTGATCAGGGAGGCGAGACGGGAGCCCGACCGCCCCGACGACATCGCCGTCCTGCTCGCCGCCCGCTGGGTCCGCGCGCAGCGCGCGTAACGGGTGCCGGCCGGACATGCGAGAGGGCCCGGGTGCTGGGGAAGCACCCGGGCCCTCGTCGTACGTTCTGTGCGGCTTCGCCGCGCGGCCCTAGGGCAGCTGACCCGCCCGGGCCTCGCGCCGGTTGTCGCGGAAGGTGTTCACCCGCCGCGCCGTCGCGAAGAGCGGGATGACCGCGCCCAGGACCACCTGCAGGGCGCAGCCGGTCTGCAGGAGCAGGTGACCGCCGGGGGCGTCGAACGCCCACGCGGCGAGCAGGCCCATCGCGGCCACGATCCAGCTGAGCATCGCCACCGCGAGGACTCCACGCGGCTTCGGGTACTCGACCCGGCTGACCATCAGCCACGCCACCCCGATGATCGCGAGCAGCGTCGGTACGAAGGGCAGCTCCAGGAGCACGATCGAGACGACCGTGAGCGCTCCGAAGGGGCTCGGCATGCCCTGGAACATGCCGTCCTTCATGGTCACGCACGAGAATCTGGCCAGTCTCAGCACCACGGCCAGCAGGACGACGATCGCCGCGAGCGCCGACACCCGCTGGTATGCGTCGTCCGCGACCATGCCGTACACCAGCACGAAGTACGCCGGGGCCAGGCCGAAGCTGATCAGGTCCGAGAGGTTGTCCAGCTCCGCGCCCATCGGCGAGGAGCGGAGCTTGCGCGCCACCAGCCCGTCGAAGAGGTCGAAGACCGCGGCGAGGAGCATCAGGATCACGGCGGTGGCCGCGGAGTGCCGGGCCATGCCGCTCTCGTCGCTGCCCGTGAGGTGCGGGATGAGGATTCCCGTGGTGGTGAAGTACACCGCCATGAAACCGCACGTGGCGTTACCGAGAGTAAGGGTGTCCGCTATCGACAGCCGCAGAGAGAGCGGCATGTCCTCGGCGTCGTCCTCGCACTCGCTCTCCGGCACCCAGCCGGCCTGTGTGTCGGGATCAATCACGGTCAATTCGAGTCACCCCCGCGGTGGTGGCCTGGCCGACCTCGACCGCGACATCGATACCTTCCGGAAGGTAGATGTCGACCCGGGAGCCGAAGCGGATCAGGCCGATGCGCTCGCCCTGCTCCACCTTTGTGCCCTGCGGGAGGTACGGGACGATGCGACGGGCAACCGCACCCGCGATCTGCACCATCTCGATGTCGCCGAGTTCGGTGTCGAAGTGCCAGACGACGCGCTCGTTGTTCTCGCTCTCCTTGTTGAATGCCGGGACGAACCCACCGGGGACGTGCTCGACCGATGTCACCGTGCCGGCCAGGGGCGCGCGGTTGACGTGGACATTCAGCGGGCTCATGAAGATCGCGACACGGGTGCGTCCGTCCTTCCACGGCATGATGCTCTGCACCACACCGTCGGCCGGAGAGATGACCCGGCCCTGGGCGATCTCGCGCTCGGGGTCGCGGAAGAACCACAGCATGCCCGCCGCGAGGGCGGTGGTGGGCACGGCCACAGCGGCCCAGCGTCCGGACTTGCGGGCCCGGGCGAGGCTGAGGGCCGCGGTGGCGACGGTCGGGAGGAGCCACGGCGAAGCTCCGCGCGCAAGGCGGACCCCGCCGCGTGGTGCAGAGGTTTGGCTGTCGGGCATGGATGACCTTCGTAGCGGATGAGGCCGCGCTGGCAACGGGGGACGGCGGCTTTTCCGGCGATGTTATCGGTTGCGAGCCGCAACTGGGCAAGCCAGCAGCCGAGTCGGACGGCTGGAAGGCACCGGCAGAGGATGACAGGGTGTGATCTTCTTCGCGGCCAAATCACCTTGAAGGGGACAATCAGCCCTGGAACCGGTACTCCTCGAGGAGTCGGCGCCCAATGATCATTTTCTGGATCTCGGCGGTACCTTCACCGATCAGCAGCATCGGGGCCTCCCGGTAGAGGCGCTCGATCTCGTACTCCTTGGAGAAGCCGTAGCCGCCGTGGATGCGGAAGGCGTCCTCGACGACTTCCTTGCAGTACTCGGAGGCGAGGTACTTCGCCATCCCTGCCTCCAGGTCATTTCGCTCCCCGGAGTCCTTTTTGCGTGCCGCATTGACCATCATTGCATGGGCGGCTTCGACTTTGGTGGCCATTTCGGCCAGCTTGAACTGGATGGCCTGGTGCTGGGCGATCGGCTTTCCGAAGGTGTGGCGCTGCTGAGCGTAGGAGACACCCAGTTCGAATGCACGCTGCGCGACACCACAACCACGTGCAGCCACATTTACCCGGCCGACTTCGACGCCATCCATCATTTGGTAAAATCCGCGGCCGGTGGCACCGCCGAGTACGCGATTGGCCGGAATGCGTAGTCCGTCCATGATGAGTTCGGTCGTGTCGACGCCCTTGTAACCCATCTTGTCGATCTTTCCGGGGATGGTGAGCCCCGGCCGGACCTCGCCGAAACCCGGTTCCTTCTCCACCAGGAAGGTCGTCATCGACTTGTGCGGGGCCGTGCCCTCGGGGTGGCCTTCGTCACTCCGGCACAGTACGGCGACGAGCGAGGACGTGCCGCCGTTCGTCAGCCACATCTTCTGGCCGTTCAGGACGTACTCGTTGCCGTCCCTGACGCCCTTGGAGCTGATCGCGGAGACGTCGGAGCCCAGCGCCGGCTCGGACATCGAGAACGCACCCCGGACCTCGCCCAGCGCCATGCGGGGCAGGAACGTGTCCTTCTGTTCCTGGGTGCCGTGCTGCTTGAGCATGTAAGCCACGATGAAGTGCGTGTTGATGATTCCCGACACGCTCATCCAGCCGCGGGCGATTTCCTCCACGCAGAGCGCGTATGTGAGAAGCGACTCACCCAGACCCCCGTACTCCTCGGGAATCATCAGCCCGAACAGGCCCAGTTCCTTGAGCCCCTCGACGATCTCCGTCGGGTACTCGTCGCGGTGCTCCAGCTGGGTCGCGACAGGAATGATCTCCTTGTCGACGAAATCCCGGACCGTGGAGAGGATTTCCTGCTGGATGTCGTTCAGACCGGCCGTCTGGGCGAGTCGCGTCATGGTTACTTCTCCACGTTCTTCTGCGAAGGCTGGTTCAGCTCCGGGCGGCCGGGCTGCTCGCCGCCGCGCTCCTTGATGTACGTCTCGGTGGGGACCATCACCTTGCGTCGGAACACGCAGACGAGCGTCCCGTCCTGCTTGTATCCCTTGGTCTCCACATGGACGATTCCGCGGTCACTCTTGGATTTTGACGGAGTCTTGTCGAGGACGGTCGTCTCGCCGTAGATCGTGTCGCCGTGGAAGGTCGGCGCGACATGCTTCAGGGACTCGATCTCCAGGTTGGCGATCGCCTTTCCGGAGACGTCGGGGACGGACATGCCGAGCAGCAACGAGTAGATGTAGTTGCCCACTACAACGTTCTTGCCGAAATCGGTCGTCCTCTCCGCGTAGTTGCTGTCCATGTGCAGCGGGTGATGATTCATGGTCAGCAGGCAGAAAAGGTGGTCGTCGTACTCGGTGACCGTTTTTCCGGGCCAGTGCTTGTACACCGCACCGACCTCGAACTCCTCATAGGTGCGTCCGAACTGCATGATCAGGCCTCCGGCGCTTCGAACTTGGAGGTGCGCTGCATACCGGCCGCGCGGCCCTTGCCCGCGATGACGAGCGCCATCTTCCGGCTGGCCTCGTCGATCATCTCGTCGCCGAGCATCGCCGAACCCTTCTTGCCGCCCTCTTCCGAGGTGCACCACTCGTATGCGTCGAGGATCAGCTCGGCGTGGTCGTAGTCCTCCTGCGAGGGCGAGAACACCTCGTTGGCCGCGTCGACCTGACCGGGGTGCAGCACCCACTTGCCGTCGAAGCCCAGCGCCGCTGCACGGCCTGCGACCTCGCGGTACGCGTCCACGTCACGGATCTGCAGGAAGGGGCCGTCGATCGCCTGGAGGTCGTGCGTACGGGCCGCCATCAGAATGCGCATCAGGATGTAGTGGTACGCGTCCGCGCCGTAGCCGGGCGGCTGCTGACCGACGACCAGGGTCTTCATGTTGATCGACGCCATGAAGTCGGCCGGGCCGAAGATCAGCGTCTCCAGGCGCGGCGAGGCGGCGGCGATGTCGTCGATGTTCACCAGGCCCTTGGCGTTCTCGATCTGCGCCTCGATGCCGATCCTCCCGACCTCGAAGCCCATCGTCTTCTCGATCTGGGTCAGCAGGAGGTCGAGCGCGACGACCTGCTGGGCGTCCTGCACCTTCGGCAGCATGATGCAGTCGAGGTTCTGGCCGGCGCCCTCGACGACCGTGATCACATCGCGGTACGTCCAGTGCGTCGTCCAGTCGTTCACGCGGACGACCCGGGTCTTGCCCGTCCAGTCGCCGTTGTTCAGCGCGTCGACGATGTGGTGCCGGGCGCCCTCCTTGGCGAGCGGGGCGCAGGCGTCCTCGAGGTCCAGGAAGACCTGGTCGGCCGGGAGGCCCTGGGCCTTCTCCAGGAACCTCGGGTTCGAGCCCGGCACGGCCAGGCAGGAGCGACGCGGACGCAGACGGTTCGAGAGGTGCGCGGCGGAGCCGCTCCCCGGAAGGGTGGTGGCGGGAGACGGGTGGATGGGCTGGGTCATGCGGGGACCTCCAGGGGGTCGAGCTTGTTCGCTTTCCGGATCTCGTCGACGATACGGCCGATGATCTCCGTGATACCGAAGTCCTTCGGGGTGAAAACGGCGGCGACACCAGCCTCGATCAGCACGGCGGCGTCGGCGGGCGGAATGATCCCGCCCGCGATCACCGGGATGTCGTTCGCGCCGGCCTCGCGCAGCCGGTTCAGTACGTCCGGCACGAGCGCGGCGTGCGAGCCGGACAGGATCGACAGACCGACGCAGTGCACGTCCTCGGCGAGCGCCGCCGAGACGATCTGTTCCGGGGTCAGCCTGATCCCCTGGTAGACGACCTCGAACCCGGCGTCACGGGCCCGTACGGCGATCTGCTCGGCGCCGTTGGAGTGACCGTCCAGGCCCGGCTTGCCGACCAGCAGCCGCAGCCGTGCGGCGCCGAGGTCCTCGGCGGTGCGGGCGACCTTCTCCCGTACGAGAGCGAGCGGCGTGCCGGCCTCCGCGGTGACGGCGACCGGGGCGGACGAGACGCCCGTCGGGGCACGGAACTCGCCGAACACGTCGCGCAGCGCCCAGGACCACTCGCCGGTGGTGACACCCGCGCGGGCGCATTCCACGGTGGCTTCCATCATGTTCTCGGTGCCGGCCGCGGCCTTCTTCAGTGCCGCGAGGGCCTCGGAGGCGCGCGCCTCGTCACGGTTGTCGCGCCACTCGTGGAGCGCCGAGACCACCCTTGCCTCATTGGCGGGGTCGACCGTCATGATCGCGCCGTCGAGGTCCGCCGTGAGGGGGTTCGGCTCGGTCGTCTCGTAGATGTTGACGCCGACGATCTTCTCCTCGCCGCCCTCGATCCGGGCCCGCCGTTGCGCGTGCGAGGAGACCAGCTCCGATTTCAGATAGCCGGACTCGACGGCCGCCATGGCGCCGCCCATCTGCTGGATCCGGTCGATCTCCGCGAGGGACTCGGTGACCAGGGAGTCGACCTTGGCCTCGATCACATGCGACCCGGCGAAGATGTCCTCGTACTCCAGCAGATCGCTCTCGTGCGCGAGGACCTGCTGGATGCGCAGCGACCACTGCTGGTCCCAGGGCCGGGGGAGCCCCAGCGCCTCGTTCCAGGCGGGCAACTGCACGGCCCGGGCGCGGGCGTCCTTGGAGAGGGTCACGGCCAGCATCTCCAGGACGATGCGCTGGACGTTGTTCTCCGGCTGTGCCTCGGTCAGTCCGAGGGAGTTGACCTGGACGCCGTAGCGGAAGCGGCGCTGCTTGGCGTCGGTGATGCCGTACCGCTCGCGGGTGACCTGGTCCCAGATGCGGCCGAAGGCGCGCATCTTGCACATCTCCTCGATGAAGCGGACGCCGGCGTTCACGAAGAAGGAGATGCGGGCGACCACATCGCCGAACTTCTCCTCCGGCACCTGGCCCGAGTCGCGCACGGCGTCCAGGACCGCAATGGCCGTCGACATGGCGTACGCGATCTCCTGGACCGGAGTGGCCCCCGCCTCCTGCAGGTGGTAGCTGCAGATGTTGATCGGGTTCCACTTCGGGATGCGGTTGACCGTGTACGTGATCATGTCCGTGGTCAGCCGCAGCGAGGGACCGGGCGGGAAGACATGCGTCCCGCGCGAGAGGTACTCCTTGACGATGTCGTTCTGCGTGGTGCCCTGGAGCTTCGTGGCGTCGGCGCCCTGCTCCTCGGCGACCACCTGATAGAGCGCCAGCAGCCACATCGCGGTGGCGTTGATCGTCATCGAGGTGTTCATCTGTTCCAGTGGGATGTCCTGGAACAGCCGCCGCATGTCACCGAGGTGCGAGACCGGTACGCCCACCCGGCCGACCTCGCCGCGGGCGAGGATGTGGTCGGGGTCGTAACCCGTCTGGGTCGGCAGGTCGAAGGCGACCGAGAGACCTGTCTGGCCCTTGGCGAGGTTGCGCCGGTAGAGCTCGTTGGACGCCTCGGCGGTCGAGTGACCGGCGTACGTCCGCATGAGCCACGGGCGGTCCTTCCGGCGGCCCGTCATGTCAGACATTCCTGAAGCGGTTGATGGCGTCGATGTGCCGCTCGCGCAGCTCCTCGTTGCGCACACCCATACCCTCGCGAGGGGCGAGCGCGAGGACGCCGACCTTGCCCTGGTGCAGGTTGCGGTGCACGTCGTACGCGGCCTGGCCGGTCTCGTCCAGGGAGTAGACCTTCGACAGCGTCGGGTGGATCTTGCCCTTGGCGACCAGCCGGTTGGCCTCCCACGCCTCGCGGTAGTTGGCGAAGTGCGAGCCCACGATCTTCTTCAGCGACATCCACAGGTAGCGGTTGTCGTACTCGTGGTTGTAGCCCGAGGTCGAGGCGCAGGTGACGATCGTGCCGCCCTTGCGGGTCACGTACACCGAGGCGCCGAACGTCTCGCGGCCCGGGTGTTCGAAGACGATGTCGACGTCCTCGCCGTCGGTCAGCTCACGGATGCGCTTGCCGAACCGCTTCCACTCGCGAGGGTCCTGGTTGTGCTCGTCCTTCCAGAACCTGTAGCCCTCGGCGTTGCGGTCGATGATCGCCTCTGCGCCCATCTTCCGGCAGATGTCCGCCTTCTGCTCGCTGGAGACGACACAGATCGGGTTGGCGCCACCGGCGAGTGCGAACTGCGTGGCGTATGAACCGAGTCCGCCGCTGGCGCCCCAGATCAGCACGTTGTCGCCCTGCTTCATGCCGGCGCCGTTGCGCGAGACGAGCTGGCGGTACGCGGTGGAGTTGACCAGGCCCGGAGCCGCGGCCTCCTCCCAGCTGAGGTGCTGCGGCTTCGGCATCAGCTGGTTGGACTTGACGAGCGCGATCTCGGCGAGGCCGCCGAAGTTGGTCTCGAAGCCCCAGATCCGCTGCTCGGGGTCGAGCATCGTGTCGTTGTGGCCGTCGGAGGACTCCAGTTCGACCGAGAGGCAGTGCGCGACGACCTCGTCGCCCGGGTGCCAGGCGTTGACGCCGGGGCCGGTGCGCAGGACGACGCCCGCCAGGTCGGAGCCGATGACGTGGTACGGCAGGTCGTGGCGCTTGGTGAGCTCGCTGAGCTTTCCGTAGCGCTCCAGGAACCCGAAGGTGGAGAGCGGCTCGAAGATCGAGGTCCAGACGGAGTTGTAGTTCACCGAGCTGGCCATGACGGCGACCAGCGCCTCACCGGGCCCGAGCTCCGGAACCGGCACCTCGTCGAGGTGCAGCGACTTGCGGGGGTCCTTGTCGCGCGTGGCGAGCCCGGCGAACATCTCCGTCTCGTCCTTGTGCACGGTCACCGCGCGGTACGACTCAGGGATGGACAGGGCCGCGAAATCTGCGGCGGTGCTGTCCTGCGATTGGATCGCGTCCAGGATTTCCTTCACGGTGTGCCTCCGGAATGGGGTCTCCCCTGCTCGAGCGGAGCCGAGAGCTCGGGGAGGGCGTCGAGGGACGCTTGAGAGTCCCTGCCAACGGGGGGTGCGGTGCGGTGTGGAGGTGCTGCCGTCGGTTCGGCTGTAAAGCTTCGGCTTGCTCTGGTGGAGCAGAAGGGTTTGCCTGTGACGCAGGCGCCCGGGCGCGCAGGCACATGGCTTGCGGGGACAGCCGGCGTACGTGAGATCTCTGTACGCCGGCCGCCCGGACAACTTCAACGTATGGCACTCCGTGACACCTGGCAAGGCACTCGGTGCCAACAAATTCTCTCAGTTGTCATCCGCTGGGCACGCATGAGCAAAAACGGGGACGTTTCGCACCGCTCTGTCCCGCTGGGTCCGGTCAGGCCGGGCGCCGGTACACATACGGCGTGGTGGTGGTCAGGACCCGGAAGCCGAGCCGCTGGAGGATCGGCCTGCTCAGGTCGGTCGCGTCGACCTGCAGATACCGGAAGCCACGCTCGGCGGCGATCCGGGCACGGTACGCGACCAGCGCCCGGTAGATACCCCTCCCGCGCCACGGCTGCACGGTCCCGCCGCCCCAGAGCCCCGCAAAGCCGGTGCCCGGGTACAGCTCCATCCGGGCCGAGCTCACCGGCTCGTCGCCCGCCATGGCCAGCACGCCGACGAAGCTGTCGGGGGCCGCGGCCAGCCGCGCCAGCACCTGGTGCCGCAGCCCCGACCCGTCGGAGCCGAACGCCCCCTCGTGGGCCGCGGCCATCAGCTCCACGCCGGCCGCATCCGTCACCGTGCGCAGTGTGACCCCCTCGGGGAGCTCCACGGCCGTCGGGAGGTCCGCGACAGGGGCGACCAGAAGAGTCTCCGGCGGCTCCGCGACGAAGCCGGCGCGCACCAGCCGCTGCCCCAGGTCGGCCGGCCGGTCGTGCGCGTACAGCTTCCATTCGAATGCGTCGTGGCCGAGCGCGGTGAAGTGCTCCACCTGCTCGGCGATCGCCGCATCCGCCCGTACGGCGTCCAGACCGGGGGACGACCAGACGACACCGTTCCAGTCGTCGGCCGCCCCGGCCTGCCGTACGACATCGGCGGTGCGCTCGACGCGGACGCCGGGCCCGTCGGGGCGGGCGTGCTCGCGCAACTCGCGGTCGAAGAGAGTCAGCAGGATGTCGCGATCAGGAGTCATCCGCCCACCGGAACACGGCGGTACGGGCGCGGCAACCGAGTTTCTCCGCCCGGACGCGCGAACGCCGGAGGGCTCGACTGCGAGCCCGTCCGGCGACGGTGGAGCGGCCGGCCGACAGGCCCCCGCTCAGCGGTCCTTGAGCGCCTGTTGGATCGTGCGCATCACTTCGTCGAGCGGTGCGTCCGTCCGCGCCACCGCGACGAGCACCTCGCCCTCGGTGCTCACCGAAGCGGCGGGCGCCGGCGTCGGTTCGGTCCCGGCGATGCGCCCGGCCCCGATGCCCGTCCCGAACGTGTCCCGGACGATCGCGAAGGCGTGGTCGAGCTGGGCCTCCACATCGCCCTGGCCGCCCGCCCTCAGCCAGCGGCGCAGCACATGGTTGTGCGCGGTGACGACGGCCGACGCCGCGACCTCCGCCAACAGCGGGTCGTCGTTGCCGACATGGTGGTCGCGCTCGTCGAAGTGGCCCAGCAGATAGCGCGTGAACAGCCGCTCGTAACGGGCCACCGAGGCGATCTCGGCCTCCCGCAGCGTGGGGACCTCACGGGTCAGCTTGTAGCGGGCCACCGAGACGGCGGGCTTGGCCGCGTACATCTTCATGACTTCTTTGATGCCGCGGCAGACGGTGTCGAGCGGGTGCTCGTGCGCGGGGGCGGCATTGAGGACGGCCTCGGCCCGGACGAGGGTGTCGTCGTGGTCGGGGAAGATCGCTTCTTCCTTGGAGCGGAAGTGCCGGAAAAAGGTCCGCCGGGCGACTCCCGCGGCGCCCGCGATCTCGTCGACCGTCGTGGCCTCGTACCCCTTCGTGGCGAAGAGCTCCATTGCCGCGGCGGCCAGTTCGCGTCGCATTTTGAGCCGCTGGGCGGCGGCGCGCGTTCCTACGGCACTCTCCGGGACGTCGGGCGCGGCGGAGACACGGGGGGACCTGGCGGACTGGGACATGGTGTGAACGTACTGCATCAGCGCAGGAGAGCGCGCCTGCGGGGGCGGACAGCCCGGCCGTGGGTCCCGCGTCGCGGGCTGTGCGGGCGGATCGAGCAGCCCTCCCCATCCGGCTCCCGGCCCGGGAGCCGCCGGTGGTGCCCCGGCCGGGCGTGAACGCCCGGCCGGGGCACCGGTCCGCCGTTCGGACACCCGCCGGTCCTCAGCGCCGGGCATATTCGCGGAAGCCGCGCCCCGTCTTGCGGCCCAGGCAGCCGGCGGCCACCAGGTGTTCCAGCAGCGGCGCCGGTGCCAGGCCCGGGTCGCGGAACTCGCCGTGCAGCACCTTCTCGATGGCGAGCGAGACATCGAGCCCGACGACGTCCAGGAGCTCGAACGGTCCCATCGGGTAGCCGCCGCCCAACTTCATCGCGGCGTCGATGTCGTCGAGGGTCGCGTAGTGCTCCTCGACCATCTTGATCGCGTTGTTGAGGTACGGGAACAGCAGCGCGTTCACGATGAACCCGGCCCGGTCCCCGCAGTCCACCGGGTGCTTGCGGATCTTGCGGCACACCTCACGGACGGTTGCGTGGACGTCGTCCGCGGTCAGCACCGTACGGACCACCTCGACGAGCTTCATCGCGGGCGCCGGGTTGAAGAAGTGCATCCCGATGACGTCCTGCGGACGCGAGGTCGCCCGCGCGCACGCCACGACCGGCAGCGACGAGGTGGTGGTGGCGAGCACCGCGCCCGGCTTGCAGATCTTGTCCAGCGTGCCGAACAGCTGCTGCTTGACCGCGAGATCCTCGGCGACCGCCTCGACCGCGAGGTCGACGTCGGCGAACGAGTCCAGCGAACCGGCAGCGGTGATCCGGCCCAGGGTCTCGTCCCGCGCCTGGGCCGTCAGCCGCCCCTTGGTGACCGAACGCTCCAGCGACTTGGCGATCCTCCGCTTCGCGGTGTCCGCCTTCTCCTGGCTGCGCGCGGCGAGCACCACGTCGTAGCCGGCCTTCGCGAAGACCTCCGCCATGCCCGAGGCCATCGTCCCGGAGCCCGCGACGCCCACCGAGCGGACCGTGCGCCCGGCCTCTGCTCCGGCGCCCTCCAGCGGCGTCTGCGCGTCCGGCACCATGGTCTGGCTGCCCGGCGCCACGTACGTGTAGAAGCCACGGCCCGCCTTGCGGCCGGTCAGACCGGCCTCACTGAGCTGCTTGAGGATCGGAGCGGGGGCGTGCAGCCGGTCGTGCGACGCGGAGTACATCGCCTCCAGGACGGTACGGGCGGTGTCGACGCCGATCAGGTCGAGCAGTGCGAGGGGGCCCATCGGCAGGCCGCAGCCCAGCCTCATGGCCGCGTCGATGTCCTCACGGGATGCGTAGTTCGCCTCGTACATCGCGGCGGCCTGGTTGAGGTAGCCGAAGAGGAGCCCGTCGGCGACGAAGCCCGGCCGGTCGCCCACCGCAACCGGTTCCTTGCCGAGCTCGCGGGCGAGCTCCGTGACCGCCTCGACGGCCGGCGGCGCGGTCAGCACCGAGGAGACCACCTCGACCAGCTTCATCGCGGGCGCGGGGTTGAAGAAGTGCAGGCCCAGCACGCGCTCGGGGTGCTGCGACTCGGCCGCGAGCCGGGTCACCGACAGGGCGTTCGTGCCGGTCGCCAGGATCGTGGTGGGGGAGACGATGGCGTCGAGCTCACGGAAGAGCTGCTGCTTGATCTCGTACGACTCGGGAACGACCTCGATGACGAGCTGCGCGTCCGCCACGGCCTGCAGGTCGGAGAAGGTACGGAACCGGGCGAGCACGTCCAGGCGCTCCCCCTCGGTGATCCGCTCCCTCTTCACGGCGCGGGCGGTGGAGGCCTCGAGGGCGGCGACGGCCTGACGGGCGGCCGCGTCGCTGACGTCGATACCGATGACCTCGCGGCCGGCCCGGGCCAGGACCTCGGCGATGCCGATGCCCATGGTGCCGAGGCCGACGACGGCGATGGTGGAGAGAGGGGTGTCCATCACGGGACTCCAGAGAATGAGTGACGACTGAGTGGGCGCACGGCGCGCACGGATCAGCTGGGACCGAAAAGGTCCACCCAGCGCATGGCGTGCGGGAATTGCGTGTCGAGGTGTTCCTGGCCGGAGGTGCGGGAGGCACGCCCGGACGGGAAAGGGGGCGACGGACTCTGTCCCGGAGTCGCGTCTCACAAAGCTGCCGAACCGACAAGCACTCCGAGTGGCTGCGTCACCAGGCCACTGGAGTCGGCGGGGAGTGTGTCCCGCTCACATGAGATTAACCGGCGAGTAACGAGCGCGCCAGCCCCGAGTCGCTGTGCGCCGGCTCACACTCACCGTGGCCGCCGATACCCTCAGGGTCATGGACGAGGAGTTCCGGTCGCTGACCGACCGGCTGGCGGACGAGGCGGGGGAGTCGGCGGCCTACCGCAGGCTGCTCGCCACCGACGACGACGAGGAACTGGCCCGGGTCCTCGTCGAACGGGAGCGCCCGCTCTGGGCGCGTGAGATCGCCGCGTTCCGGCTCGGCTGCGGCGGGGACAGACGGGCTTTCGAAGCACTGGTTCTGCTGCTCAACCACCGCGACCCGGAGCGTTGCGTCTCCGCGGCCCACGCCCTGGTGCGCCTGGGCGACCCCCGCACCCCGCGTGCCGCCGCCGCACTCGCGACGAACACCCTGCGCACCGCGTACGCGGTGCACCCGGTCCGCCTGCTCACCGCCCTGCGGGCCCCCGAGTCCGTCCCGGCGCTGATCAGCACCCTGGAGCGGCTGCTGGGGCCGGACGAGCCGCACTGGCGGGTCGCGCTGGCCTGTGTGGAGGGGCTGGGTCAGCTCGGCGACGCGCAGGCCCGCCCGGTCCTGGAGGCGGCGCTGCCTCACCCGAGGCTCGGCGCCGCCGCCGAGGAGGCGATCAGCCGGCTGCCGACGGGCTGAGGGGGCGTACGTAACGCATCTCGGGCACGAGAACGCCGCCGACCCGCCGGCGCGTTCTCCTTGAGGACCCAGAGCGCCAGATCGGGGAACCCGTCCGCGGTGGAGCGGGCCAGGATCTCCGTCATCAGGGCGCGGCCCACCCCGGTCCCGAGGTGCTCGGGCAGCACGTAGATGGCGTACAGCTCGGCGCGGGCGAGCCGCCTGCCGTCCGCGCGGTACGGGCCGTAACAGGCCCAGCCGATCACGCCCCGGCCCGGCCGCTCGGCCACCACATTGACGACCGTGTTGCGCTCGGCGAAGAAACCGCGGCGCCGCTGCGCGTCCTCGGCGATGTCCATCGCGTCCAGATACGCCTGCGGGACCAACTCGGCGTACGCGGCCTGCCAGCCGCGCACCCGGACCGTGGCGACGGCCTCGCAGTCGTCGACGGTCATGGACCGGACGGACGGGTCGGGGGCGTACGCGGAGGTGGGCCGTGTCGTCATGCGGACCATGGTGGCGTACGCCCCCGAGGGCGTGCGATCGGGTCACGGGGCGCGTGGTCCCCTCCCGTCAGCCGTGGAAGCCGAGAAGCCCGTGCAAGATGTTGCCGCTGCTTTCGGCGCGCTTCGCCGACTTCGCCTTCGCCGCCTCGGCGGTCAGCGGCTTCGGGTCGGGTGACGTCGGGCAGACCGCATCCGCGTCCGCGCGGCTGCCGTCGCCGCGCGGGACGGTGCCCTTGGCGAGATAGTCCGTCAGGTACTTGTCCAGGCATGCGTTGCCGCTCAGCGTGACACCGTGGTTGCCGCCGCCCTGCTCGACGACCAGGCTGGAGCCGCGGAGCCGCCGGTGCAGGGTGACCCCGCCCTCGTACGGTGTGGCCGCGTCCTCCGTGGCCTGGAAGAGCAGCACCGGCGGGAGCGCGTGGTTCGAGACCCGCACCGGGTTCAGCGGTTCCACCGGCCAGGAGGCGCACGGTGCGTTGTACCAGGTGTTGCTCCAGGCGTAGAAGGGTGCTTTGGCGTGCACCTTCCAGCTGTCGTTGCGCCAGGTGTTCCAGCTCAGCGGCCACCGGGAGTCGCGGCACTGCACGGCCAGGTAGACGGAGTAGCCGTTGTCGCCCTTCGCGTCGACGGCACCGAGTTGGTCGTACGCGGCGACGAGCGCGTCCTGGTCCTTGTGGTTCACGTACGCGGCGAACGCGTCGGCCAGGTAGGGCCAGTACCCGTTGTAGTAGCCGCCCGGCAGGAAGGTGTCCTCCAGCTCGCTCGGACCGACCTTCCTGCCCGCGGGCTGTTTCCGCACCGCGTCGCGCATCCGGTACCAGGCCGCCTCGACCCGCGCCGGGTCGTTGCCGAGCCGGTACGTCTTGTCGTGCTTCGCCACCCACGCGGCGAACGCCTTCTGGCGGGCGTCGAACGCGTAGTTCTGACCGATGTTGTCCTCGTACCAGACCCCGTCCGGGTCGACGTTCGAGTCGAGCACCAGCCGGCGCACCCGCTGCGGGAACAGCTTCGCGTACACCGCGCCCAGGTACGTGCCGTACGAGTACCCGAAGTAGTTGATCTTCGGGGCACCGGTGGCCTGCCGGATCACATCGAGGTCCTTGGCGGCGCTGACCGTGTCCATGTACCGCAGCAGATCGGGGTACTTCCTGCCGCACTCCGCCGCGAAGTTGCGCGCCCGGTCGCGGGGGGTGCGCTCGTCGGCGAGGGTCCGCGGCACCGAGTCGGGCCGCGGCGGCTTGAAGTACTTGGGTACGCAGTCCAGCGCCGGGGAACTCTTCCCGACCCCGCGCGGGTCGAACCCGATCACGTCGTACTGCGCGGCGACGTCCTTCGGGAGCGAGGAGGCCACGAACCCGGCCATGGTCAGTCCGCTGCCGCCGGGACCCCCGGGGTTGACGAACAGCGGGCCCTGCGAGGTCTTCGCGGTGTGCGGGATCCGGGACAGGGCGAGAGTGATCCGTCGGCCCGACGGTTCGTCATGATTGAGCGGCGTACTGACCTTTGAGCACTGCAGTTTCGGATACACCTTGGTGCCGCAGCCGGTCCAGCGGAGTTGCGCGGCATGCGGTGCGACGCCGGTGGCGGACGCCGGGGACGGCACGGCGGTCACCAGACCGGCGATCGTCGCGCCGACGGCGATCAGAATTCCTGAACGATTCGTCATATGGCCTCCCGTGGTGGAGGGAATGCGGCTGCGTGTGGCACAGCCCCCGCCGCATGCTCCCCACAATCGGACACGGAAGGACATGATCGGGTGAGAGTTGACCCGTTTGCCGGGGTGGTGACGGATGCTCAGAGAAGGGTCAGCTGGGTGGACCCGGGACCGCCCGGAGGTGACTGCCGGTCGAGCCGTTCCCGCTGGACGGAGATCCGGCGTGCCTCGCCGCGGCGCGCCGGTCCGATGCCGAACTCGGCCGCCAGCTCGTGGACCCGGCGTGTGATCGTGCGCTGGTACCAGGTGGGTGCGTACGCCCCGTCCTCGTACATCTGCTGGTACCGCCGCACCAACTGGGGATGGTGCTGCCCGACCCACTGCATGAACCACTCCCGGGCGCCGGGCCGCAGGTGGAGGACGAGCGGGGTCACCGAGCTCGCCCCGGCGTCGGCGATCGCGCGGACGGTGGCCCGCAGCTGGTCCGGCCGGTCACCTAGGAACGGGATGACGGGTGCCATCAGCACACCGCAGTCGATGCCGTTCTCGCTCAGGGCGCGCACGACGTCCAGCCGGCGCTCGGGGGACGGGGTGCCGGGCTCCACCGTGCGCCACAGTTCCGGATCGACGAAGCCGACCGAGACGGAGATGCCGACCTCGGTGACCTCCGCGGCCTGTTTGAGCAGCTCCAGATCGCGCAGGATCAGCGTGCCCTTGGTCAGGATCGAGAACGGGTTCGCATGATCACGCAGGGCTGTGATGATGCCGGGCATCAGCCGGTAGCGGCCCTCCGCGCGCTGGTAGCAGTCGACATTGGTGCCCATCGCGATGTGCGCGCCGTGCCAGCGGCTGGAGGCGAGCTCGCGGCGCAGGAGCTCCGGGGCGTTGATCTTGACGACGATCTGGGAGTCGAAATCGAGCCCGGTGTCGAGGTCCAGGTAGCTGTGGGTCTTGCGGGCGAAGCAGTAGACGCAGGCGTGCGTGCAGCCCCGGTACGGGTTCACGGTCCATTCGAACGGCATCCGCGACGCGCCCGGTACCCGGTTCACGATCGAGCGGGCCCGGATCTCATGGAAGGTGATCCCTCGGAATTCAGGGGTGTCGAAGGTGCGCGTGGTCACCGCGTCCGCGGCGAAGAGCGTGCCCGTCCCGGCCTCGCGGGTGTTCTCGACCAGATTGTCCCAGCGCATGGACGCCTCCTCGGTAGCACTGGAGAGAGAATAGAACACTTGTTCACTTGATCGTTTTCTCCCCTTCGTCCCGGCCCGGATTTTGAGCCGCGTGCCGGAGGTGATTGGCTCAGCACACCCCCGAACAACCGAGTGCTGGAGGAACAGCCATGGCGCAGGTCGAGGCCACGACAGAGCGGATCATCGCGGCGGACGCGGAGACGGTGTTCGACGCGCTGGCCGACTACCAGGAGGTCCGGGGCAAGGTCCTGCCCGGCCACTTCAGCGAGTACGAGGTCCGCGAGGGCGGTGACGGTGAGGGCACCCTCGTCCACTGGAAGCTTCAGGCCACCAGCAAGCGGGTCCGCGACTGCCTGCTCGACGTGACCGAGCCGACCGACGGGCAGCTCGTCGAGAAGGACCGCAACTCGTCGATGGTCACCACCTGGACCGTCACCCCGGCCGGTGAGGGCCGGTCCAAGGCCGTCGTCTCGACCGTCTGGAACGGCGCGGGCGGCATCGGTGGTTTCTTCGAGAAGACCTTTGCGCCCAAGGGGCTTGGGCGCATCTACGACGAGCTGCTGCAGAACCTCGCGACCGAGGTCGAGAAGTAGCCTCGTCCAGCGCTGACCGGCCTCACCGGTTCGGGTGGTTTTCTCGGCCGGTCGGTTGTGCGCCGTAGTGGCTCCCACCGGGGGATAAGCCCCCCGAGTGCGCCGTCGGTGCCCCCCGTCGCGTTTGCCCTCCCTTGTCGCGCAATGCGAGAAATGGGCGGCGCAGATGCGACGAGGGGAGCGGCACGTGGCGGGTGGAATCACTCTGGTGAAGGACGAGCCGGACGGTGCGGAGGGCGAGGTCGGGGCGGCGACCGCGGATCCGCACGGTGTGCAGACCGCCGCCCTGTCCGGTGCCGTGACTCCGCCCTCACCCCCACCGGGTCCCGACGCCGCGGAGATCAGCCCCCGCCGGATCCGGCTGGTCTTCCTCGGGTTGATGCTCACCCTGCTGCTCGCGGCGCTCGACCAGATGATCGTCGCCACCGCCCTGCCGAAGATCGTCGGTGAGCTGCACGGCCTGGAGAAGATGTCCTGGGCCGTCACCGCCTATCTCCTCGCCTCCACCATCGGGCTGCCGATCTACGGCAAGCTCGGCGATCTCTTCGGCCGCAAGAGCGTCTTCCAGTTCGCCATCGTCGTCTTCGTCGTCGGCTCCGCGCTGGCCGGCTGGTCCCGGACCATGGACGAGCTGATCGCCTTCCGTGCCGTCCAGGGCATCGGCGGCGGCGGTCTCATGATCGGAGTCCAGGCGATCATCGCGGACGTCGTACCGCCCCGCGAGCGCGGCCGTTTCATGGGGTTGATCGGCGCCGCCTTCGGTCTCGCGTCCGTCGCCGGACCGCTGCTCGGCGGCTTCTTCACCGACCACGCGTCCTGGCGCTGGTGCTTCTACATCAACGTCCCGTTCGGACTGGTCACGCTGGCCGTCATCACCGTCGTACTGAAACTCCCCAAACCCGCCGTCCGGCCCCGGCTCGATGTGCTCGGCGCACTGCTGCTGGCCGCCGCCTCCACCTGCCTGGTGCTGCTGACCAGTTGGGGCGGTACGGAGTACGCCTGGGGCTCGCGCACCATCATCGGGCTGGCCGCCGGGGCCGCCGGAACGGCTCTGCTCTTCCTGGTCGTCGAGCGCCGCGCGCCCGAACCCGTGATCCCGCTGAGGCTGTTCCGCGACTCGATCTTCAACGTGACCGCGCTCGTCGGCGCGGTCGTCGGCGTCGCCCTGTTCGGCGCCGCCAGCTATCTGCCGACGTTCCTACAGATGGTCGACGGCGCCACCGCCACCGAATCCGGGCTGCTGATGCTCCCGATGATGGGCGGCATCGTCGGCGCGTCCGTCGTCTCCGGCCAGCTGATCTCCCGTACCGGCCGCTACCGCGTCTACCCGATCCTCGGCAGTGCGATCTCGGTCGTCGGCATGTGGCTTCTCTCCCGTCTCGAAACCGACACCCCACGCGTCGAATACAGCATCGCGCAGGCCGTCCTCGGCATCGGGATCGGCCTGATCATGCCGGTGCTCGTCCTTGCCGTGCAGAACTCCGTACCACCCGCCGACCTCGGCGCCGCCACCAGTGCGAACAACTACTTCCGGCAGATCGGCGGCAGCGTCGGCGCCGCCGTCTTCGGGACGCTCTTCGCGGGCCGTCTCGCCGACGCCCTCGCGGTCCGCCTCCCGTCCGGCGCCGACCTCCCCGACCCCGAGTCGATCACCCCGCAGCTGGTCCACGCCATGGAGCCGGCCCTGCGCGACAGCTACATCCAGGCGTACGCCGACGCGATGCCGCGGATCTTCCTCTACCTCGTGCCGGTGCTCGCACTCGGCCTCGTCATCGCCTTCTTCCTCAAGGAGAAACCGCTGGTGTCCCACCACAGCCCGGAATCCGCAGCCGCCGAGTCCGCCACCCCCATCCCCGCCGCCCGCACCACCCAGACACCTCCACCACCCGTCTACCTGTCGGGCGTCCCGGTGTGCGGTTGCGTGCAGCACCCGGACGGTACGAAGGTCCCCCGCGCAGCCCTCACCCTGATCGACATCCAGGGGAAGCAGGTCGGCCGCGGCGCGAGCGGCGACGACGGGCGGTACGCGCTGAGCGTGCCCGGCTCGGGTTCGTACGTCCTCATCGCGGCGGCCGGAGGACACCAGCCGCAGGCCGTCAGCGTCACCGTCGGCGAGCGGCCCGTCGAGCTCGACGTGGTGCTCGGCGGTGCGGGCCGGCTGGCCGGGACTGTCGTCACGGCCGACGGGATCCCGGTGCGGGACGCCTCCGTCACACTCACCGATGTACGCGGCGAGGTGGTCGCATCCACCCGCAGCGGCCGTGAAGGCGGCTATGTGATCTCGGAGTTGGTGGCCGGAGAGTACACCCTTGCCGCCAGCGCCCCCGCCTTCCGGCCCGCCGCGCTGCCGGTCAGCGTGCAAGCGGCCAGGGAGACCCGGCAGGACATCGAGCTGGCCGGGGGCGCGGTGCTGCGCGGCGTCGTACGGGCGAGCGGCGGACGGCCCGTCGAGGACGCCCGGGTCACGCTCCTCGACGCGGCGGGCAATGTCGTCGACACCCTGACGACCGGGCCCGACGGGGCGTTCCGCTTCGTGGACCTGTCGACCGGCGAGTACACCGTCATCGCGGCGGGTTACCCGCCGGTGGCCACTGTCCTCCAGGTCGCGGGCGGCGGGCGAACCGAGCGTGACCTGCAACTCGGTCACGAGGACTGACGCCGCGTCCCGGCGCCGCGTGGTGCGCGACGGTGCGCGGGCGCACGACCTCCGGGGGATTCCGCCGATGACCGGCGGGCGCCGGACGCGGGGACGTACCGTGGAGTCGCATACCGCAGAACCTTGCGGTGGGGAAGGAGCCTTCCACCCATGGACCTGGATGTGCCGCCGCACAGGGCACCACAACGGCGTGAAGCAGTCGCGGGGCGGGTTCCGCTCGCCGTGGTGGTCGTCGACATGGAAGGCCTCGTGTCGCACTGGTCGACCGGGGCCCGACGGCTCTTCGGGGTGGCCAGGGAGGACGCCATCGGCTGCCCGGCCGGTGAACTCCTCCCGGTCTCCGGGGCGTTACCGCAGGAGTCTGAGCCCGGGGCGTCCGGTGGTACGTACGGTGACTTCGGCCCGGAGCTCGACGGTTCGCTGAGCGGCACCCTCGCCTACCCGGCAGCGGGGCGGGCCAGGGTCGACCAACCGGACCGCGGCCGGATCGACATCCTGTGGTGGGCCTACCCGCTGGTCGGCCCCGCTGCCGAGCGCCTCCTCGTCCTCGCCGCGGACGCCGTGCCCCTGCACAGCGGTGACGAGGGCGGCGACCCGGACAGCGAGACGATCGCCCCCGGCTTCGCGCCCCGCACCGACTTCCCCGGCTACCGGGACCTGGCCGGCCGCCTCCCCGAGATCCTGCCGAACATGGGCGTCCACGAAGCGACCCGGATCGTCTCCCAGGTACTCGAACTCGGCTATCCGATCCTGGAGTTCAGCCAGCATGCGCGGGTCCCGGTCACCCCCGACTGGGGCGTACCGCGCCGCAGTGCGCGCAGCCGGCCCGATGATCCGGCGACCGCAGCCGACGGGGCTCCGGCACCGCGCGCCGTGCCCCGCCCCGAACTCGACCTGGAGTACGCCGCCGTCCGCGAACGGCTGGAGTTCCTCAACGAGGTGAGCGGTCGCATCGGCACCTCCCTCGATCTGGAACGCACCATCCGCGAGGTCACCAGCGCCGCCGTCCCCCGCTTCACCGACTTCGCGGGTACGCATCTGCGAGCCGCGGTCCTCGCCGGTGAGGGCTTCCCGGAAGGGCCGCCCGACGTCACCACCGTCTGGCACCGGGTATGGGTCGAGCACAACGACGAACCCGGCCGCTGGGACGACACCGTCCCGGTCGGTGAGTCCATCGCCTTCCCGCAGCACACGCCGTTCTTCCAGTGCATGGTCACCGGCGAACCCGTCCTCGTCCCGTACGTCGGCGAGGAGATGAGCAACCGGATCTCGGGCGAGTTCGAGAAGCGCGACCTGCGGCCGCTGATCACCCACCGGTCCCTGCTGATCGTCCCGCTCAAGGCGCGCGACGTGGTGCTCGGCTTCATGGTCCTGATGCGCCGCCCCGACCGAGAGCCCTTCGACGACATGGACCGCACCACCGGCGCCGAACTCGCCGCCCGTGCCGGGCTCGTCCTCGACAACGCCCGCATGTACACGTACCAGGAGAATGTGGCCGACACCCTCCAGGACAGCATGCTGCCCCAGGTCGAGCCCCGCATGGCCGGCTGCGACATCGCCACCCGCTACCTGCCCGGCACCCGGCTCGGCAGGATCGGCGGCGACTGGTTCGACTCGGTGAAGCTGCCCGGCTCCCGAACCGCGCTGGTCGTCGGGGACGTCATGGGACACGGTCTCAACTCGGCCGCGATGATGGGCCAGTTGCGCACCGCCGTGCTGACGATGGCGACCATGGAGATGCCGCCTGCCCAGCTGCTGCGCAACCTCGACGACCTGGCGCAGCGCCTCGGCGAGCAATATCTCGCAACCTGTCTCTACGCCGTCTACGACCCGATCCGCTCCGAGCTCCAGATCGCCAATGCCGGGCACATCCCGCCCGTGCTGGTGCGCGCCGAGGACGGCCGGGCCGAGCTCCTCGACCTGCCGACGGGGGCGCCGATCGGAGTAGGCGGTGTCGCCTTCGAGACCGCGACCATACGGGTACGGCCCGGCGACCGCCTGGTGCTCTGCACCGACGGGCTGGTCGAGGTGCGCGGCCAGGACATCGGCGCCGGACTCGCCATGCTCTGCGCCTCCGCGGCGCACCCCGCCGCCTCGATGGACGACGCCTGCGACACGATCATTCGCGCCCTGAACCCGAAGGGCGGCCGCAAGGACGACGTGGCGCTGCTGATGGCCCGGCTGAACGGCATCCCGGACGACGACGTCGCCGAATGGCAACTCGCCCTGGACGCCAGGGAAGTGGCGCGAGCCCGCAATCTGGTGCGCGGCAAGCTCCTCGACTGGGATCTGCCGGACGCGGTGGAGTCGGCCGTACTGATGGTCAGCGAGCTGGTCACCAACGCCGTGAACCACGGGCGCATCCGCCACATCGGGCTGCGTCTCGTCCGGACCGGCGCCCTGCTCTGCGAGGTCAGCGACGACGAACCGGCCCCCGCCACCCTCCTCAGCGCCTCCGACCACGACGAGTCGGGACGCGGGCTGCTGGTGGTGAGCAACCTCGCCCGGGAGTGGGGCACGAGCACCACGGCACACGGCAAGACCGTGTGGTTCGAGCAGCCACTTGTCCGATTTCCCCGCCCCCGGTCGAACACCCGGTGAAAAGAGGTGCGCCGAACGGCGGATGATGCCCGCTCTCTTGCCCGGACGCTGCCGGGACGGTAGGCCGTTGCCCAGCGAATGGCTGTGGGTGCACCGGACTTGGGAGTACGTATGGACGTGTCACAGGGCTACCGCGAAGCGTGGGAGGGCTACTGGTCGTCGACCTCCGGCGCACCCGGCGAGGCGATCTGGGACTCCGACCCGTCCCTCAACTCGGTACCCCACAGTGAGCTGCTGCTCCCGTACGCCGACACCGCGCTGCCCGTCGTCGACCTCGGGTGCGGCAACGGCACCCAGACCCGCTACCTCGCCACCCGGTTCCCCCGGGCCATCGGCGTGGACCTCTCGCAGGCGGCGATCGGGCACGCACGCCGCGCGGACTCCGTGGGCATCGCCGAGTTCGAGCAGTTCAACCTGGTCGACGGGGACGCGGTACAGGCCCTGCGGGAACGGATCGGCGACACCAATGTCTATATGCGCGCGGTGATCCACCAGAGCGAGCCGGAGGCACGTCCCGCCGTCGCGGCAGCCGTCGCGACGCTCCTGGGGACGCGGGGGCGGGCCTTCGTCGCCGAGCTGACCCCGGCGTCAAAGACGGTGCTGCAGCAGGCGGCCCAGGCGCCGGGCGGTCCGCCCGAGAAACTGCGACGGGTCTTCGAGCACGGGCTCCGGCCGGCGAGCGCCACGGAGGAGGAGGTGCCGGAGCTGTTGCGGGCGGCGGGGCTGACGACGCTCGCGAGCGGCCCCACGATGCTCGCCCAGACCGAGCACCTGCCGGACGGTACCCGCATCGACCTGCCCGCCCGCTGGTTCGTCCTCGCCGCCGACCGGTAGGGCCGGCGGCGGTTACGCACGGTGCGGCGGGGGGCCGTATCAAGGCAGCAGGCGCGGCCCCCGTTTCGCCGCGATGTCCTCGACCCAGCCGAAGAGGGCCACGGCCGCCGCGATCAGCACCCAGGCGACCCCGAACTGGAACCACATGCTGTCCAACGGCAGATCCCTTTCGAAAGCAGGCACGTTCCACATCAGATCGATCAGCGGCACGCTCGTCATCAAAGCGACCTCGTGCCACAGATAGATCGTCACGGCACGGGCGTTGAAGACCTTCACGATCCGGTCGGCGACGCGATGGCGGGCGAGCCCGGCGAAGTCGGGACGGAAGCGGAGCAGCAGCAGGACGAACCCGGCGGACCACAGCGCCTGGGCGAGCGGGATGTCGTCGAGATCGTAGGAACCGTCGACCCGGTGGTGGAAGGCCCACCAGCCGCCCGCCGCCAGCAGCGCCGAGGCCACGGGGACGACGGCGGCGGGGCGCATCCGGTCGAGGACGCCGTCACGGTGGGCGAAGCCGAGCAGCCAGCAGAACAGGAAGACCGACAGATCGCTGAGCGCACTGCCCAGCCGCCCGTCCGGCACGCCGCCCACGGTCTCCAGGACCACGACGGGCACGAGCGACAGCGCGAGCACGGGCAGCGGGGCGGACCGGAAGATGCGCAGCAGTACCGGCGACATCAGCACGAACCACAGATACGTCCGCAGGTACCAGAGCACCGCCCAGGCCTGCTCGCCCCACGCGTTGCCCGGCGGATCGCCGACCGGCAGCACCCAGTAGAGGACATCCGGGCCGGGCAGCCAGCCGTGCAGCAGCATCGCCGTACCGAGGACCAGCGCGAACGCCCAGAGCGGGATCAGCAGTCTGCGCAGCCGCCCGCGGAGGACGTGCGAAGCGGGCCGCTCGAGCGAACGCGCCATGAGCGAGCCGGCGAGGGCGAACATCACGCCCATGGAAGGGAAGACCAGCCCCAGCCAGGGCCACTCGAAGGTGTGGTACGTGATGACACGGACCAGTGCAAAGGCCCGCAGTGCGTCGAACCACCGGTCGCGGCCCGCACTTCGGCCGGGGAGCGGTGCGGGAGAGATCGGGGCGGTTTCCCCGGGCGGGGGCCCGGGTTCCGTACCCTCCGCCGAGTGCTCGGCCGGTCGTTGCATCGGGATCCCGGTCGGCAGTGCGCCCTTGCGGTGTGCGCCCGCCATCAGCGCACCCCCGTGCCGGAGGCCGGTGTGCCGACCTCACCGGTGCGCTTCAGCTTCTGCCAGCGCAGCCGGCCGCCCGTCGCCGCGGTCACGCACGAGTGGATCAGCACCAGATACATCAGCTGCCGGTAGGCGACCTGTTGCAGAGGCAGCATGAGGAGATACCGGAACCGCTCGCGGTCGAGGCGGAAGGCGTAGGCCGCGCAGACCAGTTGGACGAGGAGCACCGCCAGCCAGGCGAGCAGGGACCCCCTGAAGTCCACAAAGATCATCGCGTAGACCGTGAACACGTCGATGAGCGGCGCGAAGACGGGGGTGACGATCTGGAAGAGGACGACCAACGGCATGCCGACCCGGCCGAACCGGCCCGACGGCCCCCGGTCCGTCACCGACTTCCGGTGCTTCCAGAGCGCCTGCATCGTGCCGTAACTCCAGCGGTAGCGCTGCCGCCACAGCTGCCCCAGCGTTGCGGGTGCCTCGGTCCAGGCGCGTGCGTGTTCCGCGTAGACGACCCGCCATCCCGCGCGGTGCAGGGCGATGGTGATGTCGGTGTCCTCGGCGAGCGTGTCCTCGCTCATCCCGCCGACCTCCAGCACGGCTTCGCGGCGGAACGCCCCGATCGCGCCCGGGATGGTCGGCATGCAGCGCAGCAGGTCGTACATCCGGCGGTCGAGGTTGAAGCCCATCACGTACTCGATGTGCTGCCAGGCGCCGATCACGGTGTTGCGGTTGCCGACCTTGGCATTGCCCGCGACCGCACCGACCTCCGGGTCACCGAACGGCTGCACGAGCCGCTGAACGGTGTCCGGTTCGAAGACGGTGTCGCCGTCCATCATGACCACGATGTCGTGACGCGCATGCCGCACACCGTTGTTCAGCGCCGCGGACTTGCCCGCGTTCGCCTGGCGGATCACCCGCACGTTCGGCAGCCCCAGGGACTCGGCGATCTCCGCCGTGCCGTCGGTCGAGCCGTCGTCGACGACCACGATCTCAATGGGATGGGTGCTGGCTGCAAGGGAGTTGATGGTGTTCGCGATGCACTCCTTCTCGTTGTACGCGGGCACGATCACACTGACCGGTTCGGTGATTTCGGGGCCCCAGACGAACCGGCGTCTGTTGCGCTGCCGGTAGTGGCGCCGTGCGAGGACGAGCATCATCGCGAACCTGCCCAGCACGGCGACGCCCACGACCGCCAGCACCACGGCAAGACCGGGCACGGTCCACTCCGCGACGGCGACCGCGCCGAGCAGGGCGCGGCCCTCCCAGAGGGTGGACGTGTCGGCTGTGCGGTGCGCGGCCTGCTCGGGGTTGCCCTGCGGTGAGCCGGCCGTACCGCTCCCCGGGGCCGGCGCGCCGGCCTGTGCGCCCTGCTGCCCTTGTGCCTGCTGCCCCTGTGCCTGTTGCTGGGCGCCGCTGACCGTGGTGAAGGTGTAGCCCTTCGCCTTCATCTTCTTGATGTACTGCGGCAGCGCTTCGAGGGTCTGCTCGCGGTTGCCGCCCGCGTCGTGAAAGAGCACCGAAGCGCCCTTCCCGCTCTTCGGGGTGGCCCATTCGATGATCCTGGATACGCCCGGCTGCTGCCAGTCCTCGCTGTCCGTGTCGATGAAGACGCTGGTGTAGCCCATCGCGCCGAGCTTCTTGTAGACGGGCCAGCTGTAGTTGTCGATCGCGTCGTTCGTCGACGAGTACGGGGCGCGGAAAAGGGTCGTCGTGATGCCCGCGGCGCCCGCCAGAGCGAGCTGTGTCTGCGCGATCTCCCGCTTGACGCGGGCGGCGCTCTGGTACGACAGATCGACGTGGGTGAAGGTGTGGATGCCCACCTCGTTGCCGTCGTCGACCATCCGGCGCACCACGTCCGGATACCGCGAGATCATCGAGCCGACAAGGAAGAACGTGCCGGGCACCTCGTTGTCGTCCAGGATGTCGAGCACCTTCTGGGTCCACTCGGGGTCCGGGCCGTCGTCGAAGGTGAGCACGATCGTCTTGTCCGGCACGGACAGGGTCCGCGCCGTGCCGCCCTCGAAGCTGAGGAAGGGCCCGCCGTCGAGGACGCTGTCCGGCACCTTGCTCGCGCTCGCGTCGGAGCGGACACGCTGGTCGTTTCCGACCTCGGCCCGCAGATAGCCGTCGAGCAGCATCACGGAGACGAGGCCGAGCAGGAGCAGAAGAGCGATGATCACGCGCGGCTTGGGGACGGCCTGGCGGCGGACACGTTCGATCCTGCTCGGCGTGGCATGCCGTCGCTTCGGCGGTACGGGGGAAGGCGCCGCGGTGGGGAGGCTTCCGCGGTCCGGCCGCTGGTCAGGCTGTCGTTCGGAGGTCGGGCCGTGTACCCGGTCCGTCTCCATCAGCCGGTTCCGGTGGTGAGCGACACGGACGCGGCGGAGGCCGGGACGGTGACGGAGGCCGACACGGAGGGTGAAGCCGTGGGGCCTGCGCCGGCCGGTGGACCGCTCGGTGGTGCGCCGGCACCTCCCGGAGGCATGTTTCCGCCGGGTCCGCCCTGGGCGGAGGGCGCGCCACCGAACGGGATCAGTTCCGAGGGCGACATGGAGATGCCGCCCATGAAGGCGAGGCCCAGCACGGCCACGTAACCGACACAGGCGACGCCCAGTGCGATACCGGCGCGCCGGAACAGGCGGGCGCGGCGCCCGGAACTGTCCACGAAGACGGGGCCTTCGTGGGCTTCGGTCCCGATCCCGGCCGCGGCCCGGGACCTCGGCGTACCGGCGTGTTTACGGCGGCCGCCGCGGGGCGGATCTTTCTCGATGGCGGTATCGACATGCATGAGCGCATGCTGACGAACTGCGATGTGCGAAGTCTGAGGCATTCCTTGCCGAATGCTGTGACAACGCGGGAAGTCTGTGAGCGAACTGAGAACACCGCCGCTCACCCGGCACCTTCCGTCGCGCCGACGCGACGTCATGCCCCGTGCGGTGCTTGGTGGATGAGCCGTTTTCGAACGTGCTGCCGTGCGTGCGGAGTGATATGCGCCGCGTTCGGGCGCCTGGCGATGTGTGAGAGGTTTTCGATGCTCCCGCTTTTCATCGTTGCTGTGTCGGGACAATTCTCACGAGAGCAGGTGCAATCTTTATGCGCATGTCACCGAAGCGCTCTCCGGGCGGCGCGGCGCGCCGCGCGAAGCGGGCGACCGCCGCCGTCGCCGGACTCGTCGCGCTCGCGCTCGCCTGCTCGGCCTGTACGACGGGGTCGGCGGCGAACCAGCGCGGTACCTCGTCCCCCCGCCCCGGCGGCCCCGCGGCCTCCACCGTCACCACCGCCTACACCCCGTACGTCAGCGCCACGACCGCGGCCGATACCGACTCCGTCGGCTCCCCCGACACGTACAACCTCGCCTTCGTCGTCGCCGGCGACAACACCTGCACCCCCCTCTGGGGCGGCACCGCCGAGGCCACCAGTGCGTCGGTGACCTCACGCGTCGCCCGGCTGACGTCGACCGGCGCGGACGTCCGGGTCTCGTTCGGCGGGGCCGCGGGGACCGAGCTGGCGCTCGCGTGTGACAGCGCGGAGGAGCTGGCCGACGCCTACGCCAAGGTGCTCGACGCCGTCGGTGCCACCAAGGCCGACTTCGACATCGAGGGCGCCGCACTCACCGATCGGGCGTCGATCACCCTCCGCGACAAGGCGCTCCGCCTCCTGCAGAAGCGGCGGCACCTCGATGTCACGTACACCCTGCCAGTGATGCCGGACGGCCTGGAGTCCACCGGTACGGGCCTCCTGAGCGACGCCGTCGAGCAGAAGGTCGACATCTCCGCGGTGAACATCATGGCCATGAACTACAGCACCTCCCACGACGGTGACATGAGCGACTACGCGCGACAGGCCGCCGAAGCCACCCATGACCAGCTCACCGATGTACTCGGGCTGTCGGACACCGAGGCCTGGCAGTCGCTGCACATCACGGTGATGCTCGGTGTCAACGACGTGGCAGGGGAGACGTTCACCCTCGCCGACGCCGCATCCCTGCGCACCTTCGCCCGTCGGACCGGCGTCGGCGCGCTCTCCATGTGGGCCACCTTCCGCGACCAGGAGTGCACCGACGAGAACACGTCGACGGCGAGTGACACCTGCAGCGGAGTCCAGCAGAAGCCGGGAGCGTTCGCGAGTGCCCTGGGGGGATGACCGCCGTCAGCGCCCGGCGTCACTCGGTATGTCACCGTGTGCGTCACCGCGCACCAAGGCCATCAGCGCCCGGGCTCCCGGGCTCATCGCCCCGGCGGCCGGAAGCACCGCGACGCTCTCGTAGTACGGCTGCTCAGGACCGTCCAGCTCCACCGCGACCAGCCCCAGGGCCTCCGGCTTGCGCGAGAAGTGGTGCGGGACGACCGCGATCCCCAGCCCTTCGTGCACCAGCTCCAGCAGGCTGTGCACGTCGGTCACCTCCAGTCCCACCGTGCGGCGCACCCGCGCCGTGGTGAACGCCTCGTCCGCGGCGCGGCGGGGACCCCAGTCCGGATGGAAGTCGATGAAGGACTCACCCGTCAGCTCGTCCCACACGACGCCGTCCGCCGCCCGTGCGAACCGGTGCCCGGGAGCACACAGGACGACCATGCGCTCCCGGGCCAGCGGGATCAGCTCGCCCCGCCACTCCGCGGCACTGACGGCCGCCGCGAACGCGACATCGAGCCGGCCGCCCGCCACCCCGTTCACCAGACTCGTCGTGCCCTCCTGACGGAGCCGGATCTCCATCTGCGGGTGGGTCCGGTGGAAGGCCGCGAGCAGCTGCGGCACCCGGACACCGGCCACGCACTGTTCGACCCCGACCGTCAGGGTGCCGCGCAGCAGTCCGCGTACCGCATCGACGGCGTCCCGCGCCGCCCGTGCGCCCGCCAGCGTGCGCTCCGCCTCCACCAGCAGGGCGCGACCCGCCTCGGTCAGCCGCACCGTGCGTGTGGTCCGGCTGAACAGCGGCGTCTTCAACTCCTGTTCCAGGGAGCGGATGGAGGCGGACAACCCGGACTGCGACACGGCGACGCGCTCGGCGGCACGGGTGAAGTGCTGTTCCTCGGCGACGGCGATGAAATGTTCGAGCTGGCGCAATTCCATGATTGAGAAATCTAGACGATGAATCCAACCTGAATCTCCTGTTGGACTGCTGGATCATTGTCGGGGAGCCTGAGGACCGCGCGTTTCCCCGCGTCCCCGCCCTCCCCTCCCCGTGGAGCCCTGCATGTACATGCCTTCACCCGATCGCTACCAGGCTATGCCGTACCGGCGCACCGGACGCAGCGGTCTGCGGCTCCCCGCTCTCTCGCTCGGCCTCTGGCACAACTTCGGGAGCGACCGGAGCGCGGAGACCCAGGGACAGATCCTGCGCAGGGCGTTCGACCTCGGCATCACGCACTTCGACCTCGCCAACAACTACGGCCCGCCCCCCGGCGCCGCCGAGACCGCCATGGGACGCGCCTTGAGGACGGACTTCGCCCGGCTCCGGGACGAGATCGTGGTCTCCACCAAGGCGGGCTACCTGATGTGGGACGGGCCCTACGGGGAGTGGGGCTCCCGCAAGTACCTGCTCGGATCGCTCGACCGGAGCCTCACCCGGCTCGGACTCGACTACGTCGACATCTTCTACTCCCACCGGCCCGACCCGGACACGCCGCTCGAAGAGACGATGGGGGCGCTGGACTCGGCGGTACGCCAGGGCAAGGCGCTCTACGTCGGTCTCTCCAACTATTCGCCGGAGCAGACCCGGGAGGCGGCCCGCATCCTCAAGGAGCTCGGCACGCCGCTGCTGATCCACCAGCCGCGCTACTCGATGCTGGACCGCTGGGTCGAGGACGGACTGCTCACGACGCTGGACGACCTGGGCGTCGGTTCCATCGCGTATTCGCCGCTGGAGCAGGGCATTCTCTCCGACCGTTATCTGAAGGGGATCCCGGCGGGCTCCCGTGCGGCGGGCAGCAGTCCCTTCCTGACCCCCGAGTCGGTGACCCCCGAGCTGGTGGCCCGACTGCGCGCGCTCGACCTGGTCGCCTCCGAGCGCGGGCAGACCCTGGCGCAGATGGCGCTGGCCTGGGTGCTGCGGGGCGGGCGTGTGACCTCCGCCGTGGTCGGGGCGAGCAGCGTCGCTCAGCTGGAGAACAGTGTCGAGGCGGTACGCAACCTGGAGTTCGGCGACGAGGAACTCGCCAGGATCGAGAAGCTGTTGAAGACCTCCTGAGGTTCCTCGTCCGGACCCGGCCTCCGTCGTCGGTGCCCCGTCGTGCGG
>NZ_JBHVEE010000084.1:0-42538 GCF_042802415.1 Streptomyces sp. NPDC057486
GCGGAGGTGGAACCGCCCGGAGGTGACCGCGGCGATCAATCCGCCGAGGAAGATCGATATCAGCAGGGCGGCCTGGGTGACCAGCGGGGCCGGGCCCGGGCCTGTGACCGAGGTGTTCTCACTCACCGTCGGTTCGACGTCCGTTTCGAGCAGCTCTGACTCCCTGTACGGAACCGGCGGAACGGTAGACGCGCCAGGGCCGGTGCCGAAGTGCTCCGCTGTAGCTGCGGCGAGAGCGTCAACAAGAGCACGATCGTCGGTGAACTCCTCGTCCATCCGCTCGAGGCGGCGTTCCCTGCGCCAGTGCAACACGCGATCCCACGCGGACGACACCCCGAAAGACCGATCGGTGATGAGGGTGTAGTTGATCGTGACCAGAGCGAGCCCGGCGGCCCCGGCCCACCAGGGCCAGTAGCTACTCATGCGGGGCCTCCCATCCATTCGGAGAATCGAGCCCACCAGCCGCGCTTCGAGCTCGGCGCTTGCCGCGCGTGTCGAGAGGGGCGGGTATGAGGCTGGGGAATCTGTGGGGGCGGTGACGGTTGGTAAGGCGTGACTGGTATCGGCGGAGATGCCGCCCCCCACTGAGTCACGCTCTCCGGGGCCGCGATCCCAGGTTCAGACGGCTCAGGTGGCCAGGCCGGCGCTGGCTGCGACCAAGACGCGCTCCCCGGTGACGTCGGATTGTGCCGTGGCGGCGGGGCCTGCCGGGGTACCTGCCCTGGGTCGACAGCGCCGGAGTGGCCCGTGTTGACCGCGTCTTCGAGATGTCGTGCGCTAGCCCCGTTGGGCAGCAGGCTGATCGGCACGCGCTCGCCGGTGAGTGACATCTGGTAGCGCGCACAGCCGAGCCACTGATCCTCGCTGTCGCAGTAGTAGTTGCGCCAACCTTGCAAGCTCGCCCTAAGCAGCGGGAACAGGGGGCATCCTACGGCGTGCGAGCAACCCACGTTGCTCCCTTCTGATCGGCGCACACCACCCATTCGGAGAGGGCGGTTGCCGTTCTCGATTTCATGCCCTTGCCGCGCCAGGTCGACGATCTCAGAGCGACGCGGTGACGGCCTGTCACAGCTACGGAGCTGTGTCTCCATTTCTTCGACCGGGCGTGATGGAACCACCGTTTCGGTGTCCCAAGCAACCTCAGGGGGATTCTGACCGTAACCGCTTGACATCACCGAGTGAGATATGCCACGTGATGCTTATGCGCCTTTGTCTCTTGTGTCTTAATATTTACGGTCGGCGGTGAGGCCGCTTGAGGCGTGATTGGATTTCGGGGATCAACCCCCGTGCTGGCGGTGAGTCAGTTGTTCTGAGGTTCTGACGTCATGGCATCTCCCCGGCAACAACTACGTCACCAACGACCAGAAGACCGCCGAGATCTCGGTCGACGATCGTCCGCGAAGCAGCCGCAGCAGGGGCATGCGCTCGATCATCCACGCGGCATTTACCGCGGCGCTCGCTCGCTACACCGCGGGCCGAAGCCATGCCACACCCGGGTTTCGTCGTCCTCGACTCTCCGCTCCTCACCTACCGTGAGCCCGACGAGGACGACTTCAAGATCCGCAACAATGTGAACCGCTAGCCGCCGCCGTCGACCAAGACGCTGAACCCCTTCGCAGTCACCGCGCTGTAGGTACTCCGCTCAAGGGGTGGGCAGCGGCCAACTGTCCAGGGGTGATACACCGTCAAGGTGCTGGCAGCGCGCTCTTCCTATGACACCCGCAGGATCCGTGACCCGGTGCGTGCCGTCGGTGTGCACGTTCCTGTGGGGGGTGTTCAGCCGCAGTCGTTTCGGTTGATCTTCAGGGAGCGGGTCTGGTCGTTGAGGTTGTAGCCGCGCAGGTCGTGGATGGAGCCGCCACTTTGGGTCACGCAGACCCAGCGGCCGCTGTAGTTCCGCTCCTCGTAGACACGGGCGGGTGCGGTCGGAGTTGTTGCGGACCGAGCTGCCGCGGTCACGGATCGCGGACGGCAGGTCCTTCACGCCGCCGTCCACGGCACGCCGTACCCATGGCTGCCCACCGAAGTTGATCTCCGGGTAGATACACACGTAGCCGGACGGGCAGTCGATACCGGCCCGTACCGTGCCGGTGCTGCCGGACGCGGAGTCGGGGACGCCCCGCGCCGTACCGGCCCGACCTGGACGGAGTTCCTCACCAACCAGGCCGAAGGCGTCATCGCCGTCGACTTCTTCCACCTCGACGCCGTCCTCGGCCGCAGGCTCTACGAGCTGGCGTTCCTCGAGCACAGTACTCGGCGCCAGAGCATCGCCGGCGTCACCGTCCAACCCACCCGTGACTGGGCGGTGCAGCAGACCCGGAACCTGGCCACCGATCTCGGCACACGCATGGAGTCTTTGCGCTTTCTCCTCCGTGCCCGCGACGGCACGTACGGGCAGTTTTTCGACGTTGTCTTCGAGGCCGAAGAGATCGAGGTCCTCAAGACAGCGTCGCAGGCGCCCCGGATGAACGCCCACTGCGAGCAAGTGATCGGCACGATCCGGCGTGAAGCCCTCGCCCTCGATCACGTCCTCATCATGAATGAGGCCCACGCCCGGCACGTCCTGGCCGCCTACCAGCGTCACTACAAAGAACACCGCCCCCGCCAGACCCAACCAACTCACGCCCGGCGCTGACCAGCAGTTCATCGCCGTGCACGAGTCCGAAGGCCGCAGACTCCTGCGGACCCGCGTCCTCGGCGGCGTCATCAACGAGTACCGCTACCACCTGACCTGCAGCGACGACTTTCCGATCCCCACACGGAGCGCAGCTCCTACCGTTCTCCCGCCGCCGGCTGACTGCCATCGGCAAGAGCGCTCAAGGCAACAGGTGCACCAGCGGCAGCAGCCGGGCCTGTCGCACGGGCCACAGCGCGTCGACCGCGGACTGCGTGCGCCGGAAGGCACCCGGAGGAGTTCCGTAGGTTTCAGCGAAGCGGCGTGAGAAGTGGTAGGGAGTGCTGAAACCGGCTTCTGTCGCGATCTCAGCGAGAGACAAATTGCTGCGCTGCAAGGACATAGCGGCGCGCGCCAGTCGAATGAGTTCAAAGGCGCGCGCCGGCCCACAAGCGTAGGAATCACGGAACAACCGGTGCAGGTGCCCCGTCGAGACGGTCGCGGCAGCGGCCATCTCCTCGACAGAAACGATGCAGTAACCGGATGTGGACCACACCTCGGCCACGTGCTCGACGGCCGCCCGGACGATAGGGGAGAACTGCGGTGACTCCTGGGACAGCGGCCCGGCGATGAACAGGTCGAGGAGCAGTTGCACACATTCGTCGCTGCGACGCCGGCTCCGTGTCGACTGCAGATCCGCGAGATCGAGCAGATACGCGCACAAGGCCTGCAGGATCGGAGCTTCCGACATGTCTCGGACCCTGGGCCAAGTCGCTTCGTGACCAAGGTGACCGGGGCTGTCCAGGGAAAAGTGGACGAACGCGTGACTCGACTCCCGGGAGGCATCCCAGTAATAGGATTCCCGGTCACCGCGTCGGGCGAGTGCGAGTGTCCCCGGGCTCAGCAGCAGGTCCTCCTCACCCAGCACGGCCCCGTCAGCGTCGCGCATCTCGGTCTGCCACTGCGCCGATCCGGCCAGCAGCCACACGAGTTCGTACGCCTGGAGCACCCGCGGTCCGAAGACAGCCCCACGACCGTAGTCGGCCACCTGTACGTGGGAATGCGCACGCACCTTCAACGCTTCCGATGTCACGATCAGACAATACTGTGTCGTTGCACGGCATTGAACCGTCATGCACTGGCTGGAAATCTCGGGGCTCAACGTTTCATAGAAAGGAACGTCACCCGTGACTGCGACGTTGTCCGCCCAGCACAGCCGACGGCCGTTGATCTTCAAGGATCCCGGACCGGAGATGCTCGAGTACTTCCGCGAGAACGGTTTCGCCGTCCTCGGCGATGCGTTCAGTCCCACCGAGGTCGCAGAGATCAACAAGGACGCAGAGCGACTGTGCCGAGGTGAGTACGGCACGATCGACACAGGAAAGCCGCTGGCCGGAGCGAAGTCGACGGACGAGCTGATGCGCCAGTTCCTGTGCATTCACTACCCGCACAAGGTGTCCGAAGTGGCCATGGGGGCGATGAAGAACCCTCGTGTCATCGCGGCGCTCACGGGACTGATCGGCCCCAACGTCAAGGCCATGCAATCCATGCTCTTCATCAAGTCCGAAGGCAAGCCCGGACAGGCCTGGCATCAGGACGAGTACTTCATACCCACCCGTGACCGGTCACTGACAGCCGCGTGGATCGCTCTCGACGACGCGACAGTTGAGAACGGCTGCCTGTGGGCACTGCCGGGATCGCATCGGTCTGGTGTGCTCTACCCCGCCAGGGATCAGACGGACCCGCGGTTCGACTGCACCACGGAGGCGTACGACTTTCCCTACCGGGACGAGGACTCCGTACCCCTGGAGGTTCCCGCCGGAGCCGCCGTTATCTTCAACGGGTACCTGCTGCACCGGTCGCTGCAGAACTCCGGCGCGCACGGGTACCGCCGCGCGTTGGTCAACCACTACATGAGCGCCGAGTCCCTGCTGCCGTGGAAGTGGCCGACCGAGGGGACTCACATGGCGGCGGCGGACTGCCGGGACATCGTCCTCGTCGCAGGCCGGGACCCGTACCGCCACAAGGGTCTGGAGGATCTCAACAGGCCCCATTCGCGACGGGACAAGGACGGCGGCTGCGATCGGTAGGCCGGTTTCCCACAGCTCCTCCACGTACGAACACGGATGAGAATGAGGCAGGTCAAGACATGAGTCAGGGAACACCCTGCAAGCAGGCGCTTGTGGTCCGAGGCGGCTGGGAGGGACACAAGCCGGTCGAGGCGACGGACTTGTTTCTCCCCCTCCTACGGGACAACAACTTCGACATACGGATCGAGAGCACTCCAAAGGTCTACGCCGATGCCACCTACATGAGCGGCGTCGACCTGATCCTCCAGTGCGTCACGATGGGCGAGATCGCGCCCGACGAGGTGGTCGGTCTGAGGACGGCCATCGAGAACGGCACCGGCCTCGCTGGCTGGCACGGTGGCATCGCCGACTCGTTCCGCAACAGTTCCGACTACCTCCACTTGGTGGGCGGCCAGTTCGCCAGCCACCCCGCCAAGGCGCCGCACGACCGGTGCGGGGATTCGAGGGACTCCTTCCTGCCGCACCGGATCACGATGCTGCTGGCCGCGGCGGACCACCCGATCACCACGGGGATCGAGGACTTCGACCTCGAGACGGAACAGTACTGGGTACTGACCGACGACTACTGCGACGTTCTGGCCACCACCACGTTGGCGGGACGTGACTTTGACCCATGGGGCCGGGCGGTTACCTGCCCCGCCATCTGGACGAGGTCCTGGGGTGCGGGGCGGGTATTCGTCTGCACTCCTGGCCACAGCCTCGACGTACTCGAGGACAGCAACGTGCGTACGGTCGTCGAGCGCGGCATGCTGTGGGCGAGCCGGTGAGCGCGCGCACGGGCGTCGGGCTCGTCGGCTGCGGCGCGATCTCCCGCCAGTACCTGGCGACGCTGGCAGCGCTGGAGGAGATCGAGCTCGTGGCGGTGTCGGACCTCGCCCCCGCACGGGCCCAGGCCGTTGCGGACGCCCATCCGGCCGTCAAAGTCCTTACATTGCCGGAGCTTGTCGCCAACGAGGCCGTGGACGTCGTGCTCAATCTGACGGTTCCGGCGGTTCATGCCGAGGTGGCGCTGGAGGCCATAGCAGGCGGCAAGGACGTCTACCTCGAGAAGCCCCTGGCGGCCACCACCGCACAGGCGAGGGACGTGCTGTCCGCCGCGTCCGCGCGCGGTGTCCGGATCGGATGCGCTCCCGACACCGTCCTCGGAACCGGAATCCAGACGGCCCGTCGGGCCCTCGACGAAGGACGCGTGGGCCGCCCCCTTTCGGCGTCGGCGACGATGATGGTCCCAGGCCATGAGCAGTGGCATCCGGATCCGGACTTCTACTACGTGCCTGGCGGGGGCCCGCTACTGGATATGGGCCCCTACTACATCACGTCTCTCGTGACACTCCTCGGCCCCGTCGCCTCCGTCACGGGTACGTCCAGCCGGTCGCGTGCCACGCGCGTCATCGCCTCCGGGCCACGAAAGGGCGAAGCCATCCCGGTCACCACAGACACCCATGTGACGGGGGTCCTGACGCACAACTCCGGGGTCCTGTCCACCATCGTCATGAGCTTCGACGCTGTCGCCACCGCCTCGTCGAACATCGAGATCCACGGCGACACCGGTTCCCTGATCGTTCCCGACCCGAACCGGTTCTCAGGTGATGTCAAGCTATTCCGGCTCGGCGGCGAGGCATGGGAAACGCTGACCCCGTCGGCCGGATATCGCGACGCCTCACGGGGTTTCGGGCTCGCCGACATGTCACGGACGCCGAGGACGGAGGACCCTCGCACCTCGGGACCTCTCGCCTACCACGTCCTCGAAGTCATGGAGTCCCTCCTGGAGTCCGCGTGGACCGGAACATCCGTGCCGGTCGGGAGTACCTGCGCGCGCCCCGCGGCCGTCCCGCTGAGTTGATTCCCCGGCGATCAGAACGCCTCGCCAGAGTCACTGTCACGTCCGTACTGCGTCGCCACATGGCGGCGGCTCGGCTTTGTCGAGCCGCCGCCAGCAGGACTGGACGTGCAGTGGGCGGTTCAGGTCAGTGACAGGCCGCTGGGGCCGCTGGTGATCCTGTGGTGCTTACCGTTGAGGCGCACTCCGGAGAGCGTCGCGGCGAGTCCTCTGGGGACCGTGGCGTCCTGCAGCTTGGCGGTGGTGCCGTCGGGGATGTAGCCGAACAGCTCGCTGATGATGATGTCGGCGAACTTGCCACCGGGCACGCAGTTGAAGACCTGAAGGCTGTCGGGCGAGGCGATGACGGCGCGGTAGGCGGGTGTGTCGGGGAAGGTCAGCGCTTTACCGAATCCGGTCGGTCCCGTACTCCACGTCGCCCCATTGATTTTCACCGTCTCATCGCTGATCGACTCGGTGGTGGTGGTGCCGTTGCCTTCGTCGAAGGGCAGGCGCAGCACCAGCGTGTCGTCGGTGGCGCCGGTGTCCGGGATGGTGGCGGCGTACTGGGCGTTGATCTCGGCGGCGGACAGTGCCCGGGCGTAGATGCGGGCTTCGTCGATGCTGCCGATGAACCGGCGGCTGGAGTCGGAGGGGCAGCTTCCCACGATGAGCGGGGTGCCCGTGGATGGGGTCAGGGTTCCGGTGGCCGGGCGGGTGGCCTGTACGGTGCCGTCGATGAAGATCTGGAGTTGGTTGCCGTCGTAGACGCCCGCGACGTGGTGCCATCCCGAGGCCGGGACCGTGCTGGTGGTCTGCACCTCGATGAAGCTACCGTCGAGCGTGATGACGAAGGATATCTTGCCGCCAGCGCCGCCGCGGAGCACGTAGCCGGCCGCCCCGCTGCTCCAGGAGTCCTTGCCGATGATGCTGCTCTGCCAGATCTGTGTCGGCCAGCTCGAGGGGTTGATCCATGCGGAGACCGTCACGGCCTTCGCGGGGTTCAACGCCGGCCGGTCGGTGACCGGCACACCGGCGACCTGCTGGAGCTCGTGGGCCTGGCTGAACGGGCCCTGGCGGGTTACACCCGCGAACCTTCTCAGCAGGGACAGAAACGCCGGATAGTCGCCGAACCGCGCGAAGGTCTGGGCGGTGAGCGCAGGCCAGGCGTCATAGGCGCCGTCGGTGCCGTGGTCGACGCGGGATACCGGTGCCTGGGAGTCGGACAGCGACAAGGCGCGCATCCAGTCCCCGGCCAGCAATTCCGTGGTGACGAAGCTCTTCATGGCGGTCTTTTGGGCGTCGGTCAGGGCCGGGGCGAGCAGGTTGCCCGCGATGGCGAAGTCGAGGACGGTCCGTACCGCGACGGTGGTGCCGTCGTTGTGCCGGCAGTTCCACACCCCCTTGTTGGCGCTGTCGTACAGTTTGAGAACTTCGCCGAGAAGAGCGTCGGCTCTGTTGTTGAAGTCCTTGGCGGTCGCCGAGTCACCCGCGCGAGCGGAAAGCTGTGAGACCTGCTGCATCATCCACACGTTGGCCGCATTGAAGGACGCCACTTGGTGGACGTATTTCGGCAGAACTTCCAGGAGGTTGTGGTTCTCGCCGTAGTCGGCCAGCGACTGCCCCTGCGGTACCAGGCTCTGCCAGTGCGTGGCCATGCTCTTCAGATGTTCATGGACGGTCTTGCCGGTGCCGGAGACAGGGGTGTCGAGGAAGGAGACGTCGCCGCTGTAGTTGATGTAGTTGAGGATCGTGGTGAAGACGGTGAGGTCGTTGGCGCTGTACCACGGGCCGACCGTATTGCCGGAGACGCAGTCGATGGCGTATCCGTTATAGATGTCCTTGGAGAGCCAGTAGGTGGTGTGGGCCTTGACCATCTTCGGATCGAGCAGAGCCAGGATGACCGAGGCGTAGGAGGTGTCCCAGAAGTAGGTGACGGTGTTTGACCATTCGGGCCCTCCGGTCACGTAGACACGGTCGAATCCGCGGAAGGCGCCAGATCCGGTAGGTCTGCCGAGAACGCCAGAGAATGCGGCGGACAGATTCGTGCGTTCGCAGGCCAGCACCGACAAGATGCTCATGTAGTACATGCGGGCGATCGCGGTGTCGTCGGTGTCCAGAGTCGGCAGGCAGCCCGAATAGTGACCGTTGCCGGGGGTGAAGGCATCCAGCCAGCGGTTCTTCCAGCCCCTGGCGGCGGCGTTGAAGGCATCTTGGAACTCGGTGATCGTGGCGTTGCAGGCGTCGAGCACACTTTTGCCGTCACTGACGTCCTTGAGTGGCGCCCCCGTCGAGGTCTGACCCACCTCCATGACGATGTCGATCGTCGCCGATTCTCCCGCGGCGACCGACCATTGAGCGGTTCCGCCGGCCGACGCCGTACTCAACGTGGGCGCCGGAGCGAACGCGAACGCCGTCACCGCCGAGGAGCCGCTGTCAGAGATCAACAGGCTCGAACCGGAGACCTTGTACGCGGTGAAGGTACGGCCGCCGCCCGGCCGCGGGGGACTCCACGTCCAGCCGGCCGTCGCCCTGGCGATACGGGGGTTGGCATTGACCGACACCGTGATCGCCGTCCTGGTGGGGTTGGAGACGGTGACGCGCAGCAGCAGTTCGTTGCGTTCGAAGGCGAGGCGGGTCGCGGTCTGGATCCGTACCCCGGAACCGGTCACCGCCTTACGCAGGACCTCATAAGCCGACCAGCGCGATTCGCTGGCCGTGATGGGCGCACCATCCACGCTCAGCGCACAGGCGTCGCCACCACCCTGGAGATAAGGCGCAAGCGTGAAGTTGCGGATTCCCAGCACATTGTCGGCGACGCCCACAGCCCCCCAGAAATTGCTGACGGCAGGCAAGTGCCCCAGCTCCCCCTGCGGCAACCAATCGCTGCTCAGCGAGTCCAGAGCCGGTGCCTGACCTGCCGCGGCCGCGGCCAGCCCCGCTCCGAACATCGGAGTGGCGAACGCCGCAGCGCCCACCACCCCAGACCACGTGAGGAATGTACGGCGATTGATGTCTGGCATGATTGTCTCCTCAAGGTCAGGCGCGTCTCAGGCGCCATGCGTTGCAGGCGGAAACCGGTCGGGCGTCGCAACGGCGCCGAGCGGGTGGTGGGTTGTCGTGGGCGAAAGAGGCGCCTTCTCAGGAACTGCGGTTCTTGTTTCGGTCTTGGTGGTGCTTGCTGGTCATGGGGTGGTTTCGCGGATGGCGATGGCGTCGTAGACGGCCCATGAGCCGGTTTGCGTGGTGATGGTGATGACGTTCTCCCCGGCGCGGAGTTGGTTGGTGCGCAGGGGGAAATCGATGATGGTGGGGCGGATGTTGCCACCACGTCCGTCGCCCCAGTGGTAGCCGTCCCCGCCGCCCGCCGGGAGCTGGATGGTGGTGGCGGTTTGTTCGTTCAGGCTGAAGGCCAGTTTCGGAGGGCTGGTCTGTTGGGTGTCGACCAGCCATGCGGTGAGGGCGAGATCGCTTTCGGGGGTTTGGGGGAGGTCGAAGCGCAGAGTGAAGGTGTGGGATCGATTTCCGGCCCAGGCGTCGTTCGGTCCGGGGTGGATGTAACTCCACGCGGATGAGGCGTCACTGCTGCCGACGGTGAAGTCGACACCGTTGGGGAAGGTGCTGGGGTAGGCGGTGTAACGGTTGGGGGTGAGAGCGAATCCCGCCGTCGCCACATCGACAGCCCCGACCACGGCGATCGCCTGGTGGACGGTGGCGGAGACCTCGTGGTGGGATGTGCCCGCCGCATCCTTGACCGTCACGACGAGGGTCTGCGCCCCCGAGGCGGTCGCCGGCGGGGTGACGGTGAAGGTCGGTGTAGCAGTCGCACCGGCGGCAAGTCGCAGCGTGCGGGTAGCGGGTTCGACCTGCCAGCTCTGCGGAGCTTGCAGCGAGACTTCCGTGTCCTGGGCTTGGCTGTCGTTGTTGACCAGCCGGACCTGGAACGTGGACGGGGTGTCCTGCAACAGGCGCAGTTCCGCAGGTGCAGTCGACACCGAGATCGCCGGCAGGCCGTTCACGTAGAGCACGCCGTCGGGGAGTCCGGTCCCGTCGGCCGCGACGGCGGTGAAGGTGATCCGGTGAAGTTCTTCCGGAGTGTCCTCGGCAACCCGCAGTGCAAGGTCCTGGCCGGTTGTGCCGTTGGCTGGGACGTTCAGCGTGCCGCTGGCCGGCTCGGTACGCAGACCCGCAGGGGCGTTGGTCCGCCAGTTCACCGTGACCGTTTCGCCGGTGAGATTCTTCGCCTCCAACCTGACCGTGCCGTTCTCGCCTGGACCCACCCGAACCTGATCAGGCGTGGAGTAGATGACCGCGGGTGCCTGCGGTGACTGGGAGAACGGCAGTTGCTTGACGCCCCACGCCTTGTTCGGCTGGTCGCCCATCCACAGCTCCAGCGTTCCGCCGCCGGTGAGTTGGTCGTGGTAGAACCAGGCCTGGTTCAGCTCCTGCCCATTGAGCGTGGCACGCTGGATGTACATGTTGGCCGCGGAGTTGTCGTGGGTGACGATGCGGAACTGCCCGCCGGGGAAGTAGCCGGTGTTGAGGTTGACGGTGACCTTGTCGAAGATCGGTGAGGTGATGTCGTAGACCGGGCGTTGCAGGCTCGCTCCGGTGACTTCGAACAGGCCGATCGCCATCAGTGCGCTGAGCGATCCCATCTGGCCCTGGTCCTCGTCGTGGTGGCCGTACCCATCAGTGGTGGATATAGAGGAGTAGACCTTTTCCTTCACCTGTCGCACCCAGTACTGGGTCAACCACGGGTAGCCCACGTAGTTGAACAGGTGCGCCGTTTGCAGACCGGGCTGATTGCCGTAGTTGATGTAGGCGCCCTCGTTGCCGTTCTGCCCTTCGCCAATGAAATTGCTCTTTCTGGACTGCTCGAAGGCGTAGTTGAGTTTGTCGGCGTAGGCGGCCCTGCCGCCCAGCCGGTTGGCCAGGCCCATCACGTCGTGCGGGGTGTACCAGGTGGCCTGCCAGGAGTTGGCCTCCACGAAATCGTTCTCGGACAGCGGGTTGAACGGCGAGAGCCACCGTCCGTCGGCACCCCTGGGCCGGATGAACCCGGTGGACCTGTCGAACAGGTTCTGCCAGTTGCCCGACCGCTCGATCAGGTAGGCGCCGACGTCGGTGTCGTCCCATACCTCGATCTCGTTCAGCCCCACGTTCTCGCCGGTGCCGCCGGTCACGTCGAACCGTACCCAGTTGACCCGCCTCGGTCGGAAGGCCACCACCTTGTTCCTGCCATCGGTGGGGATCTTGCTCACCACGATCGTCGACCCGTCGCTGAACGTCAGAACGCCGGAGTTCGCGTTCGACCTCGGGTCCGCCCGATCGCTGATCACCACCTTGTGGACGCGCTTCTCCTCACGCCAGCTCAGCTTGATCCACGGATTTCGTTCCGTGGACGCCCACTCCACATTCTGCGACGGCACGATGCTGGAGCGGATCGGCCGCCCGTCCACCGCCCGCACACCGGCGAAGTTCGTATCGTTCACCTGCGAGGACACCGACACGTCGGCGAACTGCGAGATGCTGAGCCCCGACTTGTCCAGCCGTCCGGCCAACTGCCCCAGCGTCCAGTCCTGGAACGAGAACTCCAGCGTCTCACCGGCGCCACGCGACTTCCAGGAATCCGGCATGTTGTGCGGCACATACCCGTGATCGAGGTATGGCCGGGCAACTCCACCGTCTCCCATCCAGGAGGCGTTCGCGTAGGTAGCCTTGTCGAACAGGCCGCCGATGGACTGGGCATCGAGCATGGCGTCGTAGGCCAGGTCGACGTCGAAGTCGCGGATCCCCTTGTTCCAGGCGCCGGCGATGAACGACGTCACCGCCGAGCCAGTCATCACGAGCGAATAGTCGCCAAAGCGCGGGCCTCGCGGCAGTAGGCCGCCGTCCTCGTACATCCGCAGTTGCGAGTGGACGAAACTGCTGTAGACGTCCGGATACGCGAAACCGAGCACGGTGTTGAGGTTCCACTGCGTCAACCACAGCGCGTCGTAGTTGTACATCGCGTACTTCGGTATGCCGCGATGATCCAGCGGGATCTGCTTGACCTTGTTGTTCCGCCAGGTGTTGTCCAGGTACTTGCCGTCCACGTCGCTGATCGTGCTGCGCCCGCACAGGAGGTGGAACAGGTCCGTGTAGAACTTCACCTGCTGTTGCTCGGTGCCGCCTTCGACGTCGATGCGTCCGAGCATCGCGTTCCAGCGCTGCTGGGACGCCCGCTTCACTGCCTCGAAGTCCCAGCCCGGCAGCTCCGCTTCGAGATTCTTACGCGCCCCCGCCGCCCCGGTGAACGACAACCCCACCTTCATCTGCACGACCGCACCGGCATCCAGCTGCTCGTAGCAGACGTACACCCCCATGTCGTCGCCGGACAACTCCTCGATCGCCGCACCGCCGTCGGCCAGGCTGCCACCCGCCCAACCCCGCAGCGAATCAAACGCCTTGTCGAACCGAATGTTGAAGAACAGTCGGTTCTTTTCCGGCGGCGTTTCGGGCCAGTAGAGGCCGTCGGTGAGCATTCCTCCTTGGTCGACGTAGCCCTCGATCTCGTGACCGCTGACCTTGGTGACATGGGCGTCCTTCATCTTCGCTTCGCCCAGCACACCGCCGAAGTTGATGATGATCTCACTGCGGCCGGCGTTGCCGTAGGTATAGCGGTGCATACCCACGCGATCGGTGCACGTCAGCTCGGCGGTGACGCCGAACCGATCCAGATGCAACCGGTGGTAGCCCGGCTCGACGACCTCACTCGCGTCATGCTGCACAGACGATTGCCAGCCGGTATCGCCTTGCAGCTTGGACACACCTGCACCGGTCGTGGGCATCACCTGTACGCCGGCGATCTGCCAGCAATGAAGATGACTGAAGCCCTTGACGTTGTTCTCCTTGTGCAGGTAGCCCGTCCCCCACAGCGTGTTGGTGCTCGTGTCCGGCCGCAGCTTGATCATCCCGAACGGGTTGCTCGCCGACTGGAAGAAGAAGAACCGGCCCCGATCCGCTTCCACCCACGGATTGACCAGGCGCACATAGTCCCGGCCCGCCTTGGCTGAAACCGCATCCCCCGGCGCTGCTGCCCAGGCAATGCCGCCGGAACCGCCAACTCCCGCAACGCCCGCCGCCAGCATTCCACCGGCGGACAACAGAAGACGACGACGGGCCAACTGACCACTTGCCTTCGGCTCGGTCACTTTGCGCTTCCCTTTACTTACCTCTGGCTCGGTCACTTCGCGCTTCCCTTCGAGATCGATTCGGGTCATGAGTTCTGTGCGAGATGCGGAAATCGGTTGGGGGGCCGTCCCTGCTGTTCGGCGGAGCGGGCGCGACCCGGCGATGCGAGGAGAGCGGTGCGTGCGGGCTGTTGGCTGCACGCCATTGCCCACGCCCGGCGCGTTGGGACTACCGGGTGAGGGGGTCCATGAACGCCGCGGCTCGGTGTGTGATCTCGTCCCAGTTGCCCTCGGCGACGGCTGTCGGGGGGACGACCTCGGTTCCGGCGCAGACGGCGACGGCTCCGTGGGCGAGGTATTCGGCGGCGTTGGCGGCGTTGACTCCACCGGAGGCGACGAGGGGGGTGCCCGGGTAGGGGCCGTGGAGGTCCTTGAGGTACCGGGGGCCGAACCCACTGGCGGGGAAGATCTTCACGGCGGCTGCGCCCAGGTCGACGGCTTGGGCTACTTCGGTGGGAGTGAGGGCGCCGAGGACGACGGGCAGTCCCGCCTCGCGGGCGGCTTCGGCTACTTCGGGGCGGCAGCCGGGTGTGACGAGGAAGTGGGCGCCGGCTTCGATGGCGAGTTCGGCTTGGCGGCGGGTGAGGACGGTGCCTATGCCGACGTGGTCGCCGTTGGCGGCTGCTTGGGCGAGGTGCCGGGTGGCGTCGGGGGTGGTGAAGGTGAACTCGACGTGGCGGATTCCGCCTTCGGCGAGCGCCGCGCACAGAGCCGGCGCGTCTGCGATGTGGGGTGCGCGGACGACGGCGATCACTGGGCTGGCGGTGAGCTCCGCCGGAAAGGACAGGGGCGTGGTCATGGTCCGGTGCTCCCTGGTCGGGATTGTCATGATGTGGGTGCGAGGCCGATCACGCTGTGCGGTCGGGGCAGGACGGGTGAGTGGATTCCGGCACACGTGACCCGGGTTGCGGCCCATTCGTCGGGGAAGGCGGCGAGAAGGGCGGCGGTGAGCTCGGGGGAGGGCGGGACGCCGTGGTCGCCGTGGGTGGTGAGGGCGGTTGCGGCGGTGAGGTGGCCCAGGCGCAGGCGGGAGCGCTGGTCCAAACCGCGCAGGGTCGCGGCGAGGAAGCCGGCGGCGAACCCGTCGCCGACGCCGGTGGGTTCGACGACCTCGACGACGAGCGCAGGTTCGCTGACGGTGGTGCCGTCCGCCCTCAGCACGGTGACGTGGTGCTCGGAGTCTTTGACGACCACGGTTGCGGGGGCGGGGAAGGCTGCCCGGATGGCGGCGTGGCTGCTGAGGCCGAAGGCGGCTTCGGCCTCGTCGGCTCCGAGGAGGAGCAGGTCGGCGGCGTTAGCGAGTTCGAGCAGGACGGCCGGGTCGCGGTCGTGCCAGAGGGCGGGCCGCCAGTTGAGGTCGAAGCTGACGGTGTGGCCGCGGCGAGGAGCGGCGAGCAGGGCCCGGATCAGGCTGAGGCAGCTGTCGGAGAGCGCAGGGGTGATGCCCGACAGGTGCAGTAGTCGGGCGCCGGAAAGGAGTTGGTTGAACACGGGGTCGGTGAAGGTGTCGGGGCCGAGGGCGGAGGCGGCGGAGCCGGTGCGGTAGTAGCGCATCCGGCTGTGCGGGTGGGTTTCCTTGAGGTAAAGGCCCGTCGGCCGTACGTGATCGATGGTGACGGCCGAGACATCGACCCCGCGTGCGGTGAGCTCGCTGATGATGCGTCGGCCGAAGCCGTCGTCGCCGACGCGGCTGACCCAGGCGGTGGTGATCCCGTGCCCGGCGAGGCCGCAGGCGACGTTGGACTCGGCGCCGCCCACGCCGACCCGGAACTCTTCGACGGACTCGGCGGGGCCGAGGTGTCCGGGCAGCAGGACGGCCATGGTCTCGCCGAGGCACACCGCTTGCGGATTGTGGACTGCTGGTTCGGTCCCGACGTACGCCATGGGTCTGCGGTCCTTCCGTGTTCCGTCCGGTGCCGGAGGGCGGTGTGCTGCGTGCGGCCGCCGGCTTCAGCGAAGGTCGGTGATGCTGAGGGTGATGTCGCTGGTCCAGCTGGTGCCGGCCGGCAGGAGGGGTGCCTGGCCGCGGGTGGGGCAAGCTGGGGAAGGGGTGCCGGCCAGGACGTTGGCGGGTTCGATGGCGACGACATAGGCGCGGCCGTACCAGGGAAAGCCGCTGCTCGCGTGGCACTCCTGCCACAGCCAGGCATGCGGCAGGACGGATGCGTCCCACTCGACGCGGATGCCGAATCCCGCGCTGGGGCTTTCGATGGCGAAGGAACCGGTCTGGAAGTCCGTGAGGCAGGCGAACACGGCGCGCCCGCTGTCCGGTCCGGGGCACTGCCGCAGGTCCAGGACGTCCCCGTCGACGGTGGGCGCGAGCGGGAACGCCGCGCGGACATCGGGCGGCAGGACCGTGCCGGGTTGCTCGGCGTCGGTGAGGACGGTGCGGGCCGCGGTCGTGATGGTGCAGTGCTCGTCGATGAACGGTGCCCCGAAGCCCGGGTGCTGGACCCACATTACCGGTACGGGTTCCCCGGAGGTGTTGTGGACGGTGTCGTGGACGTGCAGGGCCGGCCCGTCCAGGCGCAGGCTGCGGGTGAGGCGGAGCGGGGCGGTGATCAGGTCGGTGGCGAGACGGACTTCGGCCTCGTCCGCACTCTCGACCGTCCAGGCGACGACGGCCGCCTCGCCGTGGTAGCCGCGGCGGACGCCGTCGACGGTCCGCTCGGCGCCGGCGTTGGGCACGAGCTGCTGCCAGCCGCCGCCGTAGCGGGCGAGCCAGTCGGTCCGGCTGTCGCCGGTGACGGGCGCCCCGGCCAGGTCGCGGCACCCCCACGGCGTGCGCCACAAGACGTCGATGCCGCTGGTGCGTTCGGTGACGGACGTGATGTCCGCGCCCTTGTCGGGGCGTACTTCGACCGACAGGTGGTCGCCGTGCAGCTGCACAGAAGAGGTCATGGCCGGTCAGCCTCCGAACGGGTGGGCGGGAAGGCCGCGGACGCCCAGGCCGTGCACGGCCAGGACGGAGCCGGCGGGCCCGGCGGGGCCGGGTCCGAGACCTTCGCGGGCCGTGGTGACGTAGAGGACGTCGAGGTTCGGGCCGCCGAAGGCGCAGGAGGTGGGCTGGTCGACGGGAAGGGGGACTTGGGCGAGGACCTCCCCGTCGGGGGAGAGGCGGCAGAGCCGGCCGCCGCGCCACAGGGCGATCCACAGGCAGCCGTTGGCGTCGACGGTCATTCCGTCAGGTTCTCCGGCGGCTTCGGGGAAGCGGGCGAGGGTGCGGCGGCGGGTGGGGGCGAGCCGGTCGGGCAGCACGTCGAAGGCGTTGACCTCGTGGGCGGCGGTGTCGATGAGGTAGAAGGTGCGGTTGTCGGGGCTCCAGCCGAGGCCGTTGGGCTGTGTCAGGCCGTCGAGGACCGGTTCTGTCGTCCAGTCCGGGGTCAGGACGTGGAGAGCCCCGCGGCCGGCGGTGAAGTCCATGGCGCAACTGCCTGCCCACAGCCGTCCTTGCGGGTCGCACTTGGCGTCGTTCATCCGGCGTCCGGGCGGCAGGACGGCCAAGCGGGTGGTCCAGGTGCCGTCGGCGCGGACATCCGTGAACCCCTCGGTGGTGGCGGCGACGTATCCACCGGACGCCTTGGGGACGGCGGCGCCGACGAAGGTCGGCAGGGTGAGGGTGTGCGAGTGGGGCACGGCCGGGTCGGCAGTGTGGACGCGGCCGGCGAGGATGTCCACCCAGGTCAGCTGTCCGGTCTCACCGTCCCAGAACGGTCCTTCTCCGACGCGGGCCTCACCGGGTATCGCGACGGTGATTTCGGTGCTCAACATCACTTCTCCGATCGCGGGTTGAAGAATGTTCGGTGATCAGTCGGGGAGGGCCACGGCGACCTGGGCGAGCAGGCCGCCGTCGACGGGCAGGGCAATGCCGGTGATGAAGGCGGCGCGGTCGCTCGCCAGGAAGGCGATGGCCTCGGCTACCTCCTCGGGACGGGCCACCCGCCCGAGCGGGTGGCTGCGACCCCACGTGACGACGAGTTCGTCCGCCTCCTCGGGGCTGCTCGCGAACCCGGCGGCGGCGGCGCGGAGCATGGGGGTGTCGACGGAGCCCGGGCAGACGGTGTTGGCGCGGACGCCGAAGGCGGCCTCGTCGACCGCGAGAGAGCGGGCGAACGCGTTGAGGGCGCCCTTGCTGGCGGTGTAGGCGGCGACGTTCTTCTGGGTGACGAAGGCCTGGACGGACGAGACGAGCACGATCGAACCCGCGCCGCAGGCGCGCAGGGCGGGCAGGGCGTGCTTGGCGGCGAGGAAGGCGCCCTCGACGTTGACCGCCATCACCTCCTCCCAGGTCGTGCGCGGGGTGTCGGCGGCGGTGCCGTAGCGCTGGATGCCGGCGCAGGCTACGAGGACGTCGAGTCCGCCATGGTGCCGGACGGCGTGACCGACGGCGGCGGCGACCGAGGACTCATCGGTGACATCGGTCTCGACGTAGGTGATCGCATCGTGGACGGCGACCTCCGGCGGTGTGACGGACGCGCACACCACCCGCGCGCCGCGGGCGGCCAGGAGCTCGGCCGCGGCCAGGCCGATGCCGCTGGATCCGCCGGTGACCAGTGCGGACTTGCCCTCGAATTCCATGGGTGTGCGGTCCTTCTGCGAGGTGGCTGCGGGAGGAGGTCCCGGGGCCGACGAGGGCCCCGAGGCGGAGCGCGGGAGGCGCGGTGTTACTTGTACAGGCCGGTCTGGGAGGCCGGGTCGTCCAGGTTGTCCTTGGTGATGACCAGCGGGACGAGCGGCTGATCCTTGGGGATGCTGCGGTCGCCCTCGATGTACTTCAGCGCGTTCTTCACGGCCAACTGGCCGATCTGGTAAGGGTTCTGAGAGACGAGAGCGGTGAGGGTGCCGTTCTTGAGGTTGGTGGCCTCCTGCGGACTCGCGTCGTAGCCGAGCACGGCGATCTTGCCGGTCTTGCCGGCGGCCTTGACCGCGTTTGCCGCGCCCTCGGCGGTGATGACGTTCGAGGCGAAGACGGCGACCAGGTCGGGGTTGGCGGTGATGGCGGACTGCACCAGGCCGGCGGCCTGGGTGGCGGAGTCGTTGCCGGCGTACAGGTTGGGCAGCATCTTGTACTTGGACTGAGTGTCGAAGGCTTCCCGGTAGCCCTTCTCGCGGTCGTCGATGGAGCTGATGCCTGGCTTGATGTGGACGAACACCACCTTGCCGCCTGCGGGCTTCTGCTTCATGAGCTCCTGGGCGCCCAGCTTGCCGCCCTGGACGGAGCTGGCCGCGATGGCGGTGAAGACCTTGTCGCTGTTGACGTTGTTTCCGGTCGTCATCACCGGGATGCCCTGGGCGACGGCCGCGGCGATCGGGGCGGCGAGCGCGGTGGCGTCGGTCGGGTCGATGACGATGGCGTCGGGCTTCTTCTGAGTAACCGCCTGAAGGACGGGGATCTGCTCTGAGGCCTGGAAGTTGGCTGGGCCCTGCACGATCGGGGTGACCCCGGCGGCCTTGGCCGCGGCCTTGAAGCCGGTGATCTCGGTCGAGTAGTACGGGTCGCAGGTGCACCCGGGGATGAAGGCGATGGTGCGCTGCTTGCCGGAGCCGCCGCCGGTCGCGCTCGTGGGGGCTTCGGAGGAGGAACAGGCCGACAGGGCGAGGACGGCGGCCGCGGCCGCGGCCGCCAGCGCGGCCCGGGTGATTCTGCGAAGCATGGGATGATCCGTTCCGTGTGTACGGGGGAGGTCCGGGGTGGTGCGAGGCAGGTCAGGAAGCTCGCAGTTGCTGACGGCGTTTGATGTCGTCGACGGCGACCGCGACGATGAGGATGGCGCCGATGGCCACCGTCTGCCAGAACGGCTGGACGTCGACGATGACCAGTCCGTTGTTGAGCACGGCCGGGATCATGACGCCGACGGCGGTGCCGAAGATGGTGCCGCGGCCGCCGAAGAGGCTGGCCCCGCCGATGATGACGGCGGCGATGGCGACGAGGTTGTCGGCACTGTGGCCGCTGACCTGGGTGGTGGTGTATCGGGCGACGTCCAGGACGCCGGCCAGGCCCGCGAGGGTGCCCATCATGGTGAAGAGCACGACCTGATGACGAGTCACCTTGATGCCGCTGCGGCGGGCGCCTTCGGCGTTGGAGCCGATGGCGTAGGTGTACCGGCCGAACTGCGTCCTGGCGAGGACGAGGCCGGCCACGACGGCCACTGCGGCGGCGATCCACACGGGCAGCGGCAGCCCGAGCACCTGGCGCATGCCGATGCCGGTCACCATCTGGGGCGGTAGCCCGGTGACGTCGGTGCCACTGGTGATGACCTGTGCCAGGCCGAGGCCCATGCCGAGGGTGCCGAGCGTGATGATGAACGAGGGGATCTTCAGCCGGGTGACCAGGACGCCGTTGAGCAGGCCCCACGCCGCGCCGACGGCCACGGCAACGGCGATGCCGAGCGTGATGGCGGCACCGGCGTTGGGGTAGCCGCTTTCGGCGGACCCGCTGACCGCGACGATCGTCTTGGCGGCGATCACCTGGCTGAAGACCAGCACGGATCCGATGGACAGGTCGAGCTGGCCGCCGATGATCAGATAGGCGGTACCGACGGCCAGCAGGATGGTCCCGGAGGCGTTGAAGAGGATGTTGCGGAAGTTGTCCGCGTTGAGGAACATTTCGCCGGCCTGCGCGGAGAAGGCGAGAACGAGGACGACCAGCGCCAGGAAGACCCAGTTGCTCGTCAGTGCGGCGGCTGCGCGGCGCACACGGCTCGCGGTGTCCGGACCGGATATGTCGGTGTCCGCGGTGGGAAGAGCGAGATGAGGAGTCATGACGTGCTTCCCTGCGGGTCGGTTGGGGTTCCGGCAGCCGCGCCGGTGATGGCGGCGACGATCTCGTCGTGCGAGGTGGTGGCGGGCGACAGCGTCGCGGCGGTGGAGCCCAGCCGGAGCACGACGATGCGGTCGGCCACGTCGGTCACGAACGGCACACTGTGGCTGATGACGATGACGGCGATGCCCCGGTCCCGGGTGTGCTTGATCAGCTGGGCGACCTGCTCGGTCTGGACGAGGCCCAGCGCCGCGGTGGGCTCGTCCATGATGACCAGCTCGCGGGCCCAGATCCCGGCCCGGGCGATCGCCACGGTCTGGCGCTGGCCGCCGGAGAACATCCGTACTGGAGCCCGGTAGTCCGGAACACGGGCGCCGAGGGTGCGCAGATAGTCCTCCGCCTCGGCCTGCATCCGCTTGTTGTCGAGGACGCCCAGCCGGCCCAGCAGTCCCGGCTTGCGGCGCTCGCGGCCCAGGAACAGGTTGGCGGGGGCGGTCAGATCGTCGGCCAGCGCGAGGTCCTGGTAGACGGTCTCGATGCCAGCGGCGCGGGCGTCCGAGGGGTTGGCGAAGTGGACCTGTTCGCCGCGTACGCGCAATTCGCCGCTGTCCGGAGCGAGGGTGCCCGACAGGATCTTGATCAGCGTGGACTTGCCCGCGCCGTTGTCGCCCATCAGTGCCACGACCTCGCCGGGGGCCACCTCCAGGGATACGTCGGTCAGTGCTGTGACGTGGCCGAAGCGCTTGGAGATCCCGGAGGCCGAGAGTATGGGGACATCCGATCCGGAGCGGGAGGGGGATGGTGTCGCATTCGACAGATCCATCAGCACGAGTCTTCCTCTCGTTGGCGACTCAGCCGTTCTCTGCGAGAAGTGCCAGGTGCGTCCGCTTGAAACCCGGAGATCGCCTGGCTGGACTGGGATGCTTGCATACAAGTTCTCTAGTATGCAAGGATTGCGCTCGTGAAAACGGATCGAAACTTCCCAGATGGCCCGTCGACTCTCTCATCGGTGCGGCGGCTGCACGTCCGCCAGCGCACCTCTGACCGTGTGTACGAGGAGTTGGCCGGGGCTATCCGTGATCTGCGGATCGAGCCGGGTGCGTCGTTGTCGGAGACAGATCTGGCCGAGCGGTTGCAGGTCAGCCGTACGCCGTTGCGTGAGGCCATTGTGCGGTTGGTGGACGCTGGTCTGGTGTCGGTGGTGCCTCAGGTGGGTACTCGGGTGGAGCCGATCCGGCTGCGGGATGTTGAGCAGGCGCGCTTCGTCCGGGAGAGCTTGGAGGTGGCCGCGTTTGCCGCGGCCTGTGAGAAGCCGGAGCGGGACGTCACCGGGCTGCGTGCACTCCTTGTCGAGCAGGAACGCTGCCATCAGGCTCACGACCTCGACGGGTTCTTCGCCGCCGACGAGGCGCTCCATCGGCAGATCTTCGAGATGAGCGGCTATCCCGGAGCCTGGCAGCTGATGCAGCCGATGAAGATGCATCTGGATCGCTTCCGGCGGCTCAGCCTGCCCGATCCGGCGACGCTACGGATCCTCATCAACGAGCACACGGCGATCGTGGACGCGCTGGAATCCGGCGACGCGGTACACGGCCGCGCCCGCATCAGCAGGCACGCCCGCAGGGTGCTGGAGACCGCCCCAGGACTCCAGGCCCGCTACCCCGGGTACTTCGCGGACTGAGTTCCGGACGAGCCGGACGGTCCGGACCGGCGACGCCGACCGCCGACGGCGGGCTCCGCACGGGGCCGGCCTTTCCTTGCCTGCGGAAAGGGCCATCATGAGATTCCTGCGTATCGGCCCGTCCGGCGCCGAGGCGCCCGTCGTGGCCACCCCGGATGGCGAGTACCGCGACCTGCGCATCGCCCTGCCCGTGGCCCGTCCCGGCGTCGTGCTGTACGTCGGCCCGAACCATGCTGCCCACGCCGCCGAGTCCGGATCGCCGCCGCCGCAGCACCCAGCGGTGTACAAGGCCCCCAACACGGTTGCCGGCCCGTCCGACGACCGCCTGCTCCCACGCGGATCGGACCGGACCGACTGGGAGGTCGAACTCGCCGTCGTGATCGGCCGGAAGGCCCGCTGCCTGGGATCACCGGAGCAGTGCCGGCCTGCATCGGTGGATACACCATCTCCAACGACTTCTTGGAGCGCCGCCTTCAGCTGGAGACCAGCGGTGGCCAGTGGTCCAAGGGTAAGAGCTGCGAGACGTTCAACCCGTTGGGCTCCTCGCTGTTGACGCCCGACGAGGTCCGCGACCCCAGTCGCTCGGGCTGCGGTCCTGAGTCAACGACGTGCCCCAGCAGTCCTCCGCGAGGCTGGAAATGATCTTCGATGTTGCCACGCCGATCCACCTGATCAGCCAGGTCACGGTCCTGGAGCCTGACGACATCGCCAACACCGGCACCCCCGAGGGCGTCGCGCTCCTCCGCCGGTTCCTTTATCTCACCGAAGGCGACCTCGTCGAGGTCGAAATCGACGGCCTCGGCCGGCAGACCCAGAAGGCGGTACGAGAATGACGCTGAGGCTTTCCCTCGGCCACATCGACGTCTATGACGACAGGACGGCGACCTTCGCGCATCAGCTCGGGCTCACCGGCGTCCAGTTCCACACCCCCAACCTGCTACCCGGCGAGGCGGGTTACTGGAGCCTGGAGGAGCTGCGGGCACTGCGCGAGCGCTGCGACGTCGACAAGCTGCGGATCGACGGCCTGGAGAACGTTCCTCTGGCCCACTTTTGGAAGGTCCAGCAGGGTCTTCCCGGGCGGGACGAACAGATCGAGAACTACCGCACGACCATCCGGAACATGGGCACGGTCGGCATAGACATGCTCGGCTACAACTGGCTGCCGACGTTCGTGTGGCGCACCGACATGGACGTGGCCGGCCGCGGCGGCGCCAGGGTCACCTCCTTCGACCTGTCCCGCATCGGCGCCGGCAACGCGCTCGCCTCCTACCGGCTCTCGCCCACCGCGCTGCCGTCCGAGCCGATCACGGCCGAGCAGATGTGGGCCAACCACCAGTACTTTCTCGACGCCGTCCTGCCCGTCGCCGAGGAAGCCGGGGTGAGGCTGGCACTGCACCCGGACGACCCGCCGGTGGACGAGCCGCTGGGCGGCGCGGCGCGCATCTTCAACTCGCCGGCATCGCTTTCCGCAGCACGCGAGCAGGCAAAGGGAAGTCCGGCCTGGGGACTGGATCTCTGCCTCGGCACGGTCTCCGAGATGGGCGGCGAGGATGCCGTCAACGAAGTCATCGACACGCTCGGTCCGCTCGGTGCGATCTGCTACGTCCATTTCCGGGACGTCCAAGGGAGCGTCCCGTCCTTCCGTGAGTGCTTCCTCGGTGAGGGCAACTACCACCCCGCCCGGGTCATACGCCGCCTCCATGACGTGGGATTCGACGGCTTCATCATCGACGACCATGTGCCGGCCGTGGTCGGCGACCCCGATACCTGGATCGACACTTCCTCCGATGCGTACTGCAGCCGTGGCCGCGCCCACGCGATCGGCTATCTCCAGGGCGTCCTCAACGCCCTCGGCTTGGACTGACACGGGCCTTCCCCAGAAATTCAGGGGAAAGCTCCGGACGTACACGCGGGGATCCTTCCCACACTGCCGGGGGCTGTCCGGGGCGGCGAAGTGTCGTGACCGGGGCTTGCGGGGTGAGCGGTGTGGTGCTGTGAGCCATTCCGCAGGCTTTTAGAACGGGGCCGATGAATGGGGCGACTTCAGCGTTCGTCGGGGCTGGAACCACCGGTGTACGTACGCGGTACGCGGGCACCGATGCGCGTGACGATCTCGTAGGAGAGGGTCCCGGCGGCACGCGCCCAGTCCTCGGCGCCGGGCTCCCCGCGGTCTCCGGGGCCGAAGAGTACGACCTCATCGCCGACTGCGGCCGTGTCGTCGTCGAGGTCGACGACGAACTGGTCCATGCAGACCGTGCCGGCCACCGTGCGCCAACGGCCGGCGGCGAGGACCTGACCGGTGCCGGAGGCATGCCGGGGTACGCCGTCTGCGTACCCGAGGGGGACGAGGCCGAGCGTCGTCTCGCGGGAGGCGCGGTAGCGGTGGCCGTAGGAGACTCCGTGTCCGGTGGGGACACGTTTGACGGAGACCAGCCGTGCGGTGAGCGTCATTGCCGGCCGCAGGCCGAGGGCCGCAGGGTCGGCCAACTCCGGTACCGGGCTCAGCCCGAAGAGCGCGAGGCCGGGGCGCACGAGGTCGAAGTGGGTCTGTGGAAGGGTGAGCGTGGCGGCCGAGTTGGCCAGGTGCAGGACTTCGGGGCTCAGCCCTGCCTTTCGTGCCAGCTGAACCGCGTCCCGGAAGTTCTCCACCTGCCGGTCGCACTCGGGATGTCCGGGAGAGTCGGCATCAGCCAGATGGGACCAGATCCCCACGACCCGAACATGCCCGGATGCCTCCGCTCGCGAGGCAGCCTCGACCAGCGCAGGCCACTGGGCGGACGAGGCACCGCCGCGCCCCAGTCCGGTGTCGATCTTCAGGTGCAGCAGGCCCGGGCGGCCTGCGACCTGTGCCGCCTGTGCCGCCGCCTCGACCGCCCACGTGGCGCCGGCCGACAGTTCGATCCCTTCGACCATGGCGGAAGCCCAGTCGTCACCGGGGCCCAGCAGCCAGGCGAGGATTCGGCTGCTGATGCCCGATGCGCGCAGTGCCAGCGCTTCGTGCATGCGGGCGACGCCGATCCACGTTGCGCCGCCGGCCAGCGCCGCGCGGGCGCAGGGGACCATGCCATGCCCGTAACCGTCGGCCTTCACCACGGCCATTACTTCGGCGGAACGTGCCGTGTCGCGCAGCCGGGACGTGTTGTCGCGGATCGCTGCGAGATCGATCCGGGCCTCCGCGAGCGGCGTCTTCTCCTCCGCTCGGTGCGTGTGGCTGGTGGCCTCGTGGGGACTGCCGATTGTCACGCCGTCGTCCTTCCATGGAATCCTGCGATGCCCCGTCGGGCTGCGGGTGGAGCCATGGTGGCGGGCGGGACAACGTGCCGTCATCGTGCGAACGGCACTGTGTTGCGGCGGCCGGGAGTGCGACTAGGACAACGAGGGAGAGGACGTGCCGGGTGCCACAGCGGACGCTCACGCAGGCCGTCAGGCCTGGTGATCCTTCCTGGTGCGCGCACCGCTCTCCGCGCCGTAGCGGAGGGCCATGAGTTGAAGGAGCAGTGCGGAACGGACGTCCGGGCTGTCCAGCTGCAGCTCCACGACGTCCCGCAGGCGACGCATCCGGTGGCGGAGCGTGTTCGGGTGGATGTGCAGCCGGGCGGCGGCCGCCTTGGGGTCGCCCATCTCCTCCAGCCAGGCTTCCAGAGTCGGCAGGTAGCTGGTGCGGCACTCGCGGTCGCGGTTCACGAGATGTCGCAGAGGCCCGATGTCCGCGGTCCCGGCGGTTGAGGCAGCGAGGGCGACCCGGCGGAGGACCACCTTGGCCCACACGTCGTCGTGGACGGCCGGGGAGTTCGTGATCAGCCCGGACGTGAGCAGTCCGAGCGTGTCGTCGGCTTGTGCCCGGGAGGCGGCAAGCTCTGGAACGGAGGCGGCGAGCCCGCCCACGGCGACGAGTTGCGTAGCCCGGCCGGTGGTCTCGCCGAGCTCGTGCAGCCACTCGGACTGGCGTCGCGAAGCAGCGGTCACTGGCTCGGCATCCACTATGCCGTAGACCACGCCGCCGATCACGGCTGCTGGTGAGCGCAGACGTGAGCCGGGGAACCGGGACAGTCGTTCCTGCACTGCCAGGCGTTGCGTCTCGGCCTCGTCGGCACCGTCGCAGCGCACGCCCACGGCGATCACCCGCCAGGGCCCGGCCGACAGCCCGAGGAGGCGCGCCGCGTCCACGGCACCCGCCTTCCCGTGCAGCACTTTCGCCACCATGTCCGTCAGTACGAGGCGCTCCCGGTCAGCCTCTGCACGGCGACGGAGCAGGTGCAGGGCCGCGGCGTCCGCGGCGGCCGCGAATGCCGCGGCGCGCTCGGCCGGGACCGGGCCCGGCACGATTGCCCATATCGAGCCGAGGACGTCCCCTCCTGCATGCACAGGCACCACGAGTCGGGGCTTGGTTCCCTCGACGACTGCAGGAACGTAGATGGGCCTCTTGTCCCGGGCGATCTTGCGGAAGACGCCGTGCCGCCGGTAGTGCGCGTTCACCTCGTCGGGAACGTGACGGCTCATGATGGTCGCCACGCGTGCCTCGTCGTCACGCTCCTGCCGAGTGGAGTAGGCGAGTACGCGCGAGGTGCGGTCCTCGATGGTGACGGGGGCGTCGATGATGCCGGCGATCGCATCGGCCAGGTCGAACAAGTCCGCGGCTTCAGCCACTCCAAGGCCCGCGACTGACTCCGCGAGCCTGTCACCGTCGAGCGCTGCGCGTAGCAGCGAGACAACCTGGGCCCACCCTGCCTGATGCGCGACCTGTATCAGTGCGACTCCTGCGGCCGTCGCCGCCGTGGTCACCTCCGCATCCACGGCTGCCGGTGCCTTGAGCAACAGCGCGGCGGCGGACTGCCGGGCGCACAGTGACAACAGCCCAAGGGCCGCTTCTCGGTCGACCAGGTTCACGCCAAGGATCACGTCACCCCTGCCCAGCTCGAGCTCACCGTCCGGTTCGGCGATCACCACGTCACCCAACGCGACCGGAGCCCTGCCGGGAGCGGACACCTCTGACAACACGGACGCTCCCACGGCATCGAGAAGTCCTTGGAGAGTGATCATGAGCTTCCACCTGCTCGCCTTATCGGGCCCAACCATCGTGCACCACCGTCCGGCGCCAGCCTCCGAAAGCCTGGGTCGGCGACTGCCGAAGTCAGCGAAGAGGGCTCCACGTCCACCGGCTCCGTGCGAGGCGGATGCTCGCCGCCGCACTGGAAGCGGAAGTCGACCAGTACATAGCCGAGTTGGTCGCTGAGCGCGACAAACGGGACCGCCGCCTGGTCGTGCGCAACGGCCACCACCGCCCCCGGATCGTGACCACCCGGGCCGGCCCGGTCGAGGTCCGCACCCCGCGGGTGAACGACAAGCGCGTCGACGAGGCCACGGGCGAGCGCAAGCGCTTCTCCTCGGCGATCCTGCCACCGTGGTGCCGCAAGTCACCGAAAGGCCTATCGGGCATGAGCTGCCTCCGTTCTCCTCGCCGACTCGCTGAGCGCTGTGGCGATCGATGATCGGTGGAAGTCGGTGCGCCAGACGTCGATCACATCACCGTGGTCGTTGGTGATGAGGTAATCGGGCCACCGGTCAAATGCCGAGCACGGGTGCGAGATCCCGAACTCGACGACATCCGTCACCTCAAGATTCCATGCGTCGGAGAGCACGGTGTGGTGGTCGTACAGCGCGCGCACACGTCCGCGGACATCGGACTTCTTTTGTCCGGCCGCCGTGCTGGCGGACAGAAGGATCGGCGTCTCGGTGTCGTAGGGAAGGTCGCGCTTCCCGGCTCCGACCACGGCGGTGCCGTCCTCGGCGGCGGACACGACGACCGCGCGCACGGCCAGGGCTGGGACGAGGCCGGGAATCGGGCTCACGCGGGCGTAGACGCCGTGATCGTGTGTGACATAGCAACCGGACCTGAGCAACCGGATTGTGCCCGGAACGTCGTCGTCCGTCGCGAGGAAGTCGACGACACGGTCAGGAAAGGCCGATCCGCCCATCGAGTACACGGGGCGGTCGGTCTCGAAGAGTCCGGCGACGTCGAGGTAGACGTCGCGGACCCGGCGGCAGTGTTCGTCCACGGCCGCAAGCGTTTCGTCGGTCCTTGTGTTCGGGGCGACGCCTTCGTAACCGGCGACTCCCACGAGCCGGAGTCCGGGAGCCGCTCGGACGAGCTCCGCTGTGCGGCGGGCCTGCTCCGGGTCGCGGATACCGGTGCGGCCACCCGGGGTGCCGATGTCCAAAAGCACCTCGAGAACGGGGCCGTGCGCGTCGAACACCTGATTCGCTGCGGCGATCCCGGCCGCGGAGTCGACGAAGCACCGGATCTTCCGTTCCGGCTCGGCGGCGAGCCAGGCCCGAAGTCGCGCCAGTCCGAATGGATCGACGACCTGGTTCGCGATGAGGACGGTGTTGTGTCCCCAGCCGAGCACGGTCGCGACCTGGTCGACGGTGGCAACGGTGACGCCGACGGCGCCGGCCGCGATCTGTCGTTCGATGATGGGAGCGGACATTGTCGTCTTGACGTGGGGAGCAAGTGCGACGTCATGGGTTTTGCACCAGTCGGCCATGACGCGGATGTTGTGATCGAGGGCGGCGGCGTCGAGACGCAGCTGGGGGTATGCGGCGGGAATCACGGTGGTTCCTTCAGGTGGCTGCTCGGCAGGGCGTCAGCGCAAGTGGATGGACTCAGGGCTCACAGCGCGCTCGGTGCCCGGGCCGGGATGTGCTCCTTGCGGGCGGCGTTTCGCGACGACATCCGGTAGCCGCCGATGAGAATCGCTGCCCAGACCGGCAGGGCGTACAAGGCGATGCGCTGGCCCTCGTCGAACGCGAGGAGAATCGTCAGAGCTGCGAGGAAGGCGAGGGTGGCCCAGCACAGGGCCGTGGCGTAAGGGAGCTGGAACGTACTCGCGGGTGCCTCACCGCGTTCGACGCGACGCCGGTAGACGAGGTGGCAGACGACGATGACACCCCAGCACCAGATTCCTCCGAGAGTGGCGACCGACGAGATGTACGAGAACGCCTGCTCCGGGACGATCGCGTTGACCGCGACGCCGACGAGCATCAGAGTGCCGGAGGCGATGATGGCGGCCGCAGGCACGTGACCACGGCTGGTCTTCTCGAACACCTTGGGTGCGAGCCCGTCCTCGGCGAGCTTCTTGAGCAGGCGTCCGTTGCTGTACAGCCCGGCACTGCACGCCGACAGAGCGGAGGCGAGGACGACGAAGTTCATGACGCCGGCGGCCGCGGGAAGACCAATGTGCGAGAAGCTCTTGACGAAGGGGCTCTCGTCCGCGCTGAACTGATCCCAGGGGAACAGCGACATCAGCACGATCAGGGTGCCGACGTAGAAGATCCCGATACGCCAGGGCACGGAGTTGATCGCCTTCGGTATCACGGACTCCCGGTCCTTCGTCTCGGCTGCGGTCATGCCGATGAGTTCGACGCCCTGGTAGGAGAAGACCACGACCTGGAAGGCCAGAAGGACCGCGAGTAGCCCGTGCGGGGCGATGCCTCCGTGATTCCAGAGGTTTTCGATCCCTCCTGCCTGGCCGGCTTCGCCGACGTTGAAGACCAGCGCGAAGATGCCGCCACCGATCAGGGCAAGGATGGTGACGACCTTGATCGATGCGAACCAGAATTCGGCCTCCCCGAAGAATCCGACCTTGGCCAGGTTCAATCCGACGAGTGCGAGCAGTGCGATCAGCGCCGTGAGGTATTGCGGCAGCGACGGGAACCAGAACTTGACGAAGACCCCTGCTGCGGTGAGCTCGGCCATCCCGATGATGGTCCAGGTGAGCCAGTAACCCCAGCCGGTGACGAAACCGTATGCAGGGCCCAGGAATTCGCGCGCATACTCGGCGAAGCTCCCCGCGACGGGCCTGTACATCAGCAGCTCGCCGAGGGCACGCATGATGATGAAGATGAAGAAGCCGGTGATCGCGTAGACGCCGATCACGGCCGGCCCGGCGTAGGAGATGCCTTTCCCGGATCCGAGGAAGAGCCCGACTCCGATGGCGCCACCGATCGCGATCATGCGGATGTGTCGTTTGTTGAGCCCTTGCGCGAGGCCGTCCTCGTTCGCCCCTTCGAGGGAGCTGTCGACAGTCATGATGTGTCCTTGTTCGAGGTCAGTGTTCCGATATAGGCGTTCTGTGTTGGCGAGGACAGTCGTGGCGGACCGTGCCGGGCGTCGCTCGGTCGGGTCCGGCTGAGTGCCGGAGGTCAGGCAACCTCGACGATGAGTTCGACTTCGACGGGAGCGTTCAGTGGCAGTTCGGCGACGCCGACAGCCGAGCGCGCATGTGTACCGGCATCGCCGAAAACGCTCGCGAGCAGATTCGAGGCGCCGTTGACGACGTCGGGCTGGCCGGCGAAGTCGTCGGCGGAAGCGACGAACCCGGTCACCTTCACGACCCGTACGACCGAGTCGAGGCCGACGAGGGCATCGATCGCAGCAAGTGCATTCAGAGTGCAGATTTCCGCTGCCCTCGACGCGTCCATCGCCGAAACCTCGCGGCCGACCTTTCCCGGTCGTTCGATCGATCCCCGCACCAACGGCAACTGGCCAGAGGTGTAGACCAGATCACCGGTCCGCACCGCCGGAACATAGGCGCCGATCGGAGTGGCCGTCGACGGAAGTTCGAACCCGAGCTCAGCAAGGCTTTCCGCCCATGACGACATGGATGATGCGGAGACAGCGCACCGCGCGTCGTCGGATGCACCGGTGGTGGATGGTGTCGCGAACATGTAAACACTCCCTGCTTTCGGGGTGGGGCGTCGATGCGCACCAGCGTGCTGTGCATCACCACGACGTGCATCGTGCGGCCGCACCAATCACGACCGAGGTGTGGTGCGGATTCACGAACGACGTACCGTTGGGTCCAGCAGGAAGCGAACGAAGGGTGCCGATCATGACCAGCCCTGGAGCCAGGCTCGACAACGTCGTGAGCAACCTCGCCGGCACCCTGCTGGAGGTTCTTGCGGGGACCGTCGACGGAACGACGTTGATCACCGACGTCGTCGTCGACGATCCGCGGGAGCAGGTACCGGTTCGCCCCGGGGCCATGCTTCTGTGTACCGCCGCCGACGTCGGAGATCTGCCGGCCTTGCTCGATCGTGCGGTCACACGCCAGGCCCCCGCCCTCGTGGTACGTGCGCCGCTGGATCTCGAGCCGGAGCTGCGTGCTCGCGTCGAACGCAGCGGTGTGGCCCTGCTCGGTCTCGCCGGCGGAGCAACGTGGGCACAGCTGGTCGTCCTGCTCCGCTCGCTGCTCTCCGGCAGTGCGAGCGGCGAGGAACTGCTGGCCGGAATGCCCGCGGAAGACTCGTTCGCCCTGGCCAACGCGATCGGATCACTGCTCGACGCGCCGATCACCATCGAAGATCGCGACTCACAGATTCTGGCGTTCTCCGATCGCCAGAACGAGGCTGATCAAACACGGATCGAGACGATTCTCGGACGTGGCGTCCCCCAGCACGCCCGCCTCGCGCAGGAACGAGCGGGCGTCTTCAAACGGCTCTACGCCGGCGAGAAACCGATCTTCATCGACACGCCGCAGATCGAAGGAGTGCCAGGTCTTCCGCGCGTGGCGATAGCCGTACGAGCAGGGGACCAAGTGCTCGGCTCGATCTGGGCGGCTGTCCCTGGGCCCCTGAGCGACGAGAAGGAGCACGTACTCGTCGATGCCGCGAAAGTCGTTGCGCTGCATCTGCTGCGGCACCGTATCGGTGTAGACATCGACCGGCAGGTTCGCGCGGACCTCATCGCAACCGCATTGACGGGAGGCGCCCCGGCGTCGGGCGCGATCGAGCGTCTTGGACTGGCGCACCGGACCGTGGCAGTGCTCGGCCTGTCCCTTCCGAATGGGAACTCGGCCGACACTGACGTCTCCGGGCAAACGCGACGGCAGACCTTGGAACGGATCACCGACTCCTTCGCATTTCACCTGTCGGTCGCGGCACCCGGCGCAGTTGCCGCATTGGTCGGCGACGTGTGTTATGCGATCGTGCCGGCACCGATCCGGAAAGGAAAAGAAAACGTCACGGCCATGGCCCAGCGGGTTTCGAACGATTTCCTCGACCGTGCACGGGACAGACCTGGAGGAGCGGCGATCGGTATCGGTCGCGACGGCTCGTCATCCGATCCGGCCGACCTCGCTCGCTCGCGGCACGATGCGGACAGAACCCTACGTGTCCTGCGCCAGGAACCAGCCGGCCGAGTCGCATTGTTCGCCGACGTCCAACTCGACGCACTCTTGCTGGAGATCGGTGACCAACTGCACAATGAGGGCGGGCTGCTGGACGGCCCCATCGCCCGGCTGCATCACCACGATCGAGAACACGGAACCACGATGGCGGAAACCGTGGCCCAATGGCTCGACCACCTCGGCAACACCCTGAACGCATCTGCGGCCATGGATGTACACCCCAACACATTCCGATACCGCCTTCGGCGAGCGGCAGAAATCGCGCAACTGAACCTGAATGATCCCGACGAACGCTTTGCGGCGATGCTCGAGTTCCGGCTCACTCGGCAACGACCGTCCGCGGAAGCCACCGCCGCAGCTTGACCCTTATCCGCGTGGGATGTCTTGTCAGCGAGGACCGTGCCCGGCCGTGTGCGGGGCCGGGCGACCGGCCCGCGGACGCGGATCTTTTTCAGCACGCGCACCGCGCCCCGCCCGGCGGCGGCAGCCAGGTGTTCATGTCCCCAGACCGCCGGTAGGGGCCGATCTCTCAGCAGTTCGCGAGCCGTAGGGCTCAGCGGTTTGTGGCGTGGACCACGGACAAGGGCGGTCGGCGTGAGCAGGCCGCGACCTGGTCCTGCACTCCGAACGGCAGCGCCCGTCTGACGGGTGCGTCGTCCATCTCACGCGACCGGGTCGCCCTGACCACAGCGCGGAACCACCCTGCCGGAGACGCGGCCCTGATTGCGTTGCATATCGATGCCCGTCTGGTGAACCAGTCGGCGGTGCGCGGGGTGCACCGCACCGGAACCACCCACTGAAGGAGGTGACATGTGAACCGCGACGATCCGACGGACTGCGGTCGCCCGGCGGCAACCGCTGTCGTGGTCGCGGGAGGCGTCGGCATGAGTCGGCGGACCGCAGCGACTCACGGTCACCACACCCCACCTCGTCACCCTCGTCCGCTTCGGCACCCGCTTCGAAAACGGCCGCCGCATCGAGCGGCCCGAAGCGGACTGAAACCCAACTCACCCACAGGTATTGACAATGACTTGCCGCAGAAAAGGACCAACCGAGTGGCGAGATCGCCCCGTTGACGCCTTCTCGCGCTGCGTGCTTGCATCCAGCCATGCCGCCGCTGGAACCTCTGACACGCCGCCGCGCTGTGGACCTCGGCAGCCTTCCCGGCACGCCGCCCAGTGCGCCGGCTCGCACCGTCGTCTCCCATGTCTGTCTGTTGTCTCAACGACGAGGAAATCTCATGCCTTCACCCGTCTCCCCCGCCCACCACGACGAATCCGCGTACGACCGCCACAGGCTGAGCCAGTGGCTCTCCGGGGACGCCAGGGCGGACGGGGTCACCCGCCGCCGGCTGCTGACCCTGCTCGCCGCGACCGCCGCAGGGGCCGCGATCCCCCCGCCGTACCTCGCCCACGCCGCCGATCCCACGATTGTCAAGCCGCTGCCGCCCGAGTGGTTCATTCGGCGCGGCACCAACGCTGAGACCCGCTGGGAGGCGCTGCGCGGAACCGGCCACCGCACCCCCAACGAACTGTTCTTCGTGCGCAACCACACCGCCACCCCTGTCCTGGACGCCGCCGACTGGCGGCTGAAGCTGTGGGGCAGCGGGCTGCGTGGCGCGCCCCGTGAGGACAGGCCGGTGGAGTTCGGGTACGACGATCTGCGCGCCCTGCCCGCCGTGACCCGTACAGCGTTCGTCGAGTGCGCCGGAAACGGCCGCAGCTACTTCACTACGCAGCAGGGCGAAACGGTCACCGGCACCCCGTGGACGCTGGGGGCGATCGGCGTCGCGCGCTGGCGCGGGGTGCGCCTGTCCGATGTCCTGCGCAAGGCCAGGCTGTCCTCGTACGCCGTGGATGTGCAGCCGCGCGGCCTGGACGCCGAGTTCTTCAGCGGCGGTGAGAACCTCGGGCGGGTACGCCGTCCGCTGTCGCTGGCCAAGGCGCTGGACGATGTGCTGCTGGCGTACGAGATGAACGGCGAACCGCTTCCGTACGACCACGGGTATCCGGTGCGGGTGCTGGTGCCGGGGTGGGTGGGGATCTCGTCGATCAAGTGGGTCGGCGACATCGAGGTGTCCAGGCAGCCGCTCTACTCGCCCTGGAACACCATCTTCTACCGTCTGTTCGGCTCCGCATACCCGGAGGAGGGCAGCGCGCCGCTGACCCGGCAGGTGGTCAGGAGTGCCTTCGAGCTCGGGAGTGGGGCGAGGTTCACGGTGGGGGAGGGGCAGGTGCTGCACGGCCGATCTTGGTCGGGCGCGGGGGCCATCGCGCGGGTCGATGTCAGCACCGACGGCGGGGCGAGCTGGCGGCCCGTCCGGCTCCACGACCGGCCCCGTGCCGGCACCTGGACCCGCTGGTCCCTGACCTGGAAGCCCGACACGGTCGGCGACACTCACCTCCTGGCCCGCGCCACCGACACGGCCGGCCACACCCAGCCGGACACCGCCGTGGCCAACACGCAGGGCTTTCTGTTCGACGCAGTGGTGCGTCACCCGGTGACCGTGATCTGACCACTGTCACCGCCGGCAGTTCACTCCCGGCCGGGCGTAGGCCTGCGGCCGGTACGCGGCCGCCCAAGGGCTGTCCCGTCATTCCTGGCGGGCGCACGGCGACAGCTGCGGCACCTCGCTGTGCTGTCGGAACACCCGAATACACCCAGTGGGAGGACGCGCCTCCGCCTTGCGACGCACCGCATCTGACGCCGCGCGCTGATCCACCAGGGATGACGGGACAGCCCTTGGGCGGACACCCCTTGGAATTGATCATCTGGGCTCGGTGGAGCCCGGCCGCTTGCCACGGAGCAGGTGCATCCCGGCCGCGACACCGATCACCGCCGCAGCCGCGATCCCCACCGCGACGACGATCGTGAGCGTCATGTCGGCCGGGCCCGTTGGTGCACCGGTGGCCTGCTGCGATTCGGGGGCGGCGGTGATGTCTCGTGCCACCACGTTCACCGTCTTCTGCGTCTCGGCGGGTTCGGTCGTGGTCACCGTGACACGCCATGTGCCTGTCGGCAGCGGCTGGGCGATGCGGTAAAGGTTCTGGCCCTCAGGCGCGGAGACAAGCTGGAGCGGTCCGAAGGAACGGCTGTCTGTGGAGGTCGCGACCACCGTCCCGATGACGATGTCCCTGACCGGATGACGATCCTTTTTCCAGGTGGCCACCACGTTGACGCCATGGCTGCCGTCTCCGACAACCTCCAATACGATCGGTCCGCCGTGCGCGGAAGCCGCAGGCGCGCCGAGCAGCAGAGCGAGCACGGCGAGCAGGACAGCCGCTGCGGTGTTCCTCAGTGCCATGTTCACGAATTACTCCCCTCGTGTTCGGGATCGGCGGTGAGTGCCCTGCTGCCGGGCGAGGCCGGCAGGAACACGGGCTGGTGCCCGTAGCCCACGTCGCCGTTCACCGCGTCGAGAGCGATGGCTCCGACCGACCAGGTGAAGACGGCATCAGCGCGCTGACGTACGGCGAGGGCCATGACGGTCTCACGGCTGCGCCCGGCAAGTGCCTGCGAGGTCGCGTATGTGTCGACGGCGGTAGCAATCTGCCGTATGGCGGAGGCGAGACTTGAGCGTGCCACGTTGGTGGCGGTTTCGCCGGAAGGCGGGTCGGCGAAGTCCTTGACGGCCGCGGCGGCCGCCTGCCGCCACTTCGCGACGTTGGCCGGGGTTCCCGCGGTGCCGCCGTCAGCGGGCATGGGCATGGCCCGGTCCAGTCCGTCGAGCACCGGAGCGAGTCTGTCGCGGGTGGTGCGGGCCAGCTCGGTGAGGTCCCTGATCTGTTCCCTGTCGCGTTGGGCCGACTCAGCGCGGAGCCGGTCGGCCATCCGCTCGGTCGAACTCGGCCGGGTCACCGCGAACACCAGACCGCCGACGACGAGCGCGCCAGACATGAACGCGGCCGCGAGCGTGAGCACCCGGCCCCGGATCGAATGCCGGCTGATGATGCACCTCCCATGAAAGGGGCGTGTGTTCTGATCGGAGAGGAATGAGGCGGGTGTCCCGCGACGCGTGCCGCGGGACACCTCGGGTGGTTCGGCGGGGTGCCGGGTCCCCTTCCGGTCGTCCGGCACCCGTCGGGGCCGCCGCCCCGGTCATGTTCAGCCGCTCTTCGGCGCGCCGCCGTACTGAGCGATCAGTGCATCGGCGTCCCGGATGAGCACCGTCCTGACCTGGTCATCGGTGATGATCTTCTTGTCGTTGACCTTGTCCTTGAACTTCTCGAGCTCCTTAACGATTTCGTCGTTCTTCTTGTCCTTGCTCTCCGCGTCGCGGACGCCGTCGAGCGCCTTGTGAAGCGTGTCGGCGTTCTTCTGGGTGAGCTTCCCGGAGGCCTCGAAACGGTCGATCAGGTTGGCGATGTCAGCCGTAAAGGTGACGACGGAGAACTTCACCGTCTGCTCGGTCGTGTTGTCCGCCTTGTCGGTGGCGATGACGGTCAGCGTGTGCTCGCCCAGTGCCAGCTCGTGCAGGGCCAGGACCGCACCCGACTCGAACGGCTTGCCATCCAACTTGCCGGTCACCGACTTGATGCCCGAAGCGGTGTCGAGGGCCTGCCAGCTGATGGCGAGATCCTGGCTGTCGCCGTACTGCTGACCGGCTGCCACGCCGGAGATCAGAACGGTTGGGGCCTTGGTGTCGATCTTGGCTGTCACGGCCTTGACGTCCTCGACGTTCCCCGCCTTGTCGGTCGAGCGGTAGGCCAGCGTGTGCGAGCCGTCCCCGGCGACGATGACCGGGGTGGTGTATGCGGTCCAGGCGCCGCCGTCGAGCCGGTACTCGGTGCGGTCGACCCCACTGCCCTTCTCCTCGTCGGCTGCCGTCAGCGTGACCCTGACCGGACCGGTGAACCAGCCGCTGTCCGGCTGGGCCGGGTCGGTCTTCGCGGTCGTCAACGGCGGAGTCTTGTCGGCGACATCCTGGGTGAGGTGGAAGTGGTCGAACTTGGCCGTCTTCGACTCCGTCTGGTTGGCGCCCAAGGCGAACAGCCCGACCTTCGCACCGCTGGCGACCTTGCTGTTCTTGACCGCGGTCGGCGTGCCGTTCACGCCAATCTCGGTCCAGTCGGTGCCGTTGGAGGAGTAGTAGCCGTGGAAGGTGTCGCCCTCCTTCTTCAGTCGCAGCCACCACACGCCGCTGGTGAGCTGGCTGACCGCCGGCTGCGGGTTCTGCACGGTTCCGCCGACCTCGCTGCGCAGCTCGATCCTGCGCGCCACAGCCGCCCCGGCGTTGTTGTCGGTGATGTAGTCGAACTTCACGTAGTCGTCGTCACCGGCGTACACCATCAGCCCGCCCTGCTGGTAGGCCTGGTTGAACGCCGATGCGTCGATCTTGGTCTCCAGCGTCCAGTCGCCTTCCGGCGCCTTCTGCAGGATGAAGTTCTCCGGGCCGGAGTTGCCCGTCCCGAAGATGTCGCCCTTCGAAGTGTCGATCTCCAGGTTGCCGCCGGTCACCCGCACAGCCGAGGGGTCGTGGCGCACGATCGAGTCCCAGCGGCAGCCGTCGATCGCCGTGCCGTCGAACTCGTCGTTCGGACCCGACGCGCTCGCCGTGTCGTCCGGGGTGATCTGGAACCAGTCGAAGGACGCGTCGATCACCGGATGACTGCCGTTGCCGGACAGGGCGAGCAGACCGATCTTCGGGTTGCTGATCCCGGCGAGCTTCTTCGTCTCCGGCATCGCGGTGAAGTTGACGCCGTCCGCTGAGTAGTGGGCGGTCAGGTTGGTGCCGTCGCTGATGAACCGCACGTACACGGTGTCGGGGTAGGCATCCCCGAGCTGCGCCGTGTTGCTCGCCGGCACCTCCTTGGGAGCGCCGTTCTCCTCGCGGATGAACTGGAAGATGCGGTTGGCGTGGTCGTTGGTGCCGCGCGCCTGCAGCACCATCTTGGCGTAGTCGTCGTCGCCGCCGTAGAGGATCAGGCCCGCCTGCTGGTACTGGTCACGCGCGTTGAGAGTGACCTTGGCCGTGGCCATCCAGGCTCCGTCCGGCGCCGGCTGTACGACGATGTTCGACGTGCCGCCGCCGGCTCCGTACAGGTCGGTGTTCGATGTCGGGATCACGAGCTTGCCGTCGGCGATCTTCAGGTCCTGGTTCTCGCGGATGACCGACCAGCGGCCATGGTCGAGTTCAGTGCCCAGGAAGTCGTCGGAACGCCCGGCCAGGCAGAGCGTGTTCGACGCGTCCACCTTGATCGAGATTTCCTTGGTCGTCTTCGCGCCCTTGGCGTTGGTCACGGTGACCGCTGCGGTGTACGTACCCGGCGCAGTGTAGGTGTAGCTCGCGTTCTGGGTGGTCGGCTGCGGGGCTCCCTTCACCCCGAAATCCCACTTGTAGGTGAGTGGCAGGTTGCCGTCGGGGTCGGTGGCCGACGCGGTGAAGTCGACCTTCAGCGGTGCGGTGCCCGATGTCGGGTTCGCCGACGCGGTCACCACCGGGCGCTGATTCTCCGTGACGCCTCTACCGGTGAAGTCGGCCCAGTTGACGTTGAAGAGACCGCCCGCCGTGCTCGCCGGGCTGCGCGCGATGAAGTACAGCGGTCCGCTCTCCGTCGGCGGGTTGGTGAGGTTCATTGTGACGTCGATGTACTTCTGCCAGCCGCCGGTGCCCGGCACGTCGACCGAGCCGACCAGCTTTCCGTTCTCCGGGTCGCCCAGCTTGACCTGAATGGTTCCGCCGGAGGTGTTCGACGCGGCCCGGAACCGGATCGCGTCGATGTCGGTCAGGTTCACCGGGTCGAACGACCACCAGTCGCCGTCCTCGATGTACCCGATGTTCTTGCCACCGCCCATCGGGTCGCTGGTGGTCTCGGTCTGCACGCCCGGGGCGTCGGTGCCCTTGCCGTCCGACGCCCGGCCGGTCTCGGCGAAGTGCTCGGCCTGCTTGCGCTTGGGCTGCAGGATGACCTGACCCCGCCCGGTCAGCGGCTTGGCCTCGTCGGCGGCGCCGTGGTCGGTGTAACTGGCCTCGATCGCATAGAAGAGGTTGTCGTCGACGCCGTGCCCGCCCTCTGTCGTTTGCACCACACCCTCGCAGCCCTTGAGCTGGTCGAGGGGGTGGCCGTGGCCGTCGTGGCCGAGGATCGCCTGGATCTGGACCTCGTTACAGTCGATCTGGCCGTCCTCGGGGTCGGTGACGGTGACCTTGAACTTCACCTGGTCGCCGAAGTCGAAGAACCCGCCGTTCGGTGGCAGGTCTACCTTGACGGTCGGCCGGGTGTTGCCCGCAGTGATCGTCACGCTGGCCTTGGCGGTCATGCCGTCCGCGTTGGTGACGGTCAGGACCGCGTTGTACTCGCCCGCCTTGGTGTAGGTGTGCGTCGGGTTGGGGTCGGTGGAGGCGTCCGTGCCGTCACCGAAGTCCCAGGCGTACGTGAGCGCCTTGCCTTCGGGGTCCTTGGTCCCCTCACTGGACAACTTCACGGTCAGCGGCAGCGGTCCGTCGGTCTTGTCCGCCGAGGCGCGGGCTACCGGCGGCCGATTGCCCTTGACGTACTCGATCCGGTAGACGCCGGAGTCGGCGTTGTCGCCGCCGAACCCGGATCCCCACTCGATCATGTACAGCGCCCCGTCGGGGCCGAACTTCAGGTCCATGGGCCGCTTGAAGCTCATGGACTTGAGTATCTGGTTGATCTTGATGAGCTTGGTGCTGTCCTCGTTCAGCTGGAACGAGAACATTTTGTTGGTGTTCCACTCGCCGAAGATCGCCTTGTTGTCCCAGTACGCCGGCCACTTGACGTCCGACTTCAGGTCCGGGTCGTACCGGTAGACCGGGCCCGCCATCGGCGCGCCGCCATTCAACTCGGGGAAGTTCTGCTGGTCAGTGTTGTAGTGGTACCAGACCGTGGCAGGGATCGCCGGAGGCAGGTCGGTCAGACCGGTGTTGTTGGGCGACTTGTTGACCGGTGCCGCGCAGTTGAACGCCGACCCCGACTTCTTGGTCGCGAAATCGTATTCGACGTAGGGCCTGTTGGGGCCGGTGCAGTACGGCCAGCCGTAGTTGCCCGGCTGGGTGACCAGGTTCCATTCCACCGTGTTCTCCGGACCCCGCGTGGGGCTCGCAGACCCGGCGTCAGGTCCGTAGTCGGCGACCAGCGGGTGTCCGGTCTTCGGGTCGAGGCCGATACGGAAGGGGTTGCGGAATCCCATGCCGTAGATCTCCGGCCTGGTCTTCGCGGAACCAGGCGCGAACAGGTTGCCCGACGGCACGGTGTAGGTGCCGTCCGCCTCGGGGTGGATCCGCAGCAGCTTGCCGCTGAGGTCGTTGGTGTTGCCCGCAGTGCGTTGCGCGTCCCATGCCTCACGGCCCGGCTGCTCGTCGATCGGCGTGTAGGCGTCCGAGGCGAACGGATTGGTGTTGTCGCCGGTGGCGAGCCACAGGTCGCCGGTCTTGTGATCCATCAGCATGCCGCCGCCGTGGTGGCAGCACTCGGCCCGCTGCACCGGAATTTCGAGGACTTTCTTCTCGCTCGACATGTCGAGGGTGTCCCCGGTGACGGTGAACCGGCTCAGCCGGTCGACGTTCACCCCGGTCGGCGAGTGGAACAGGTACACCCAGTGATTGGAGTCGAAGTCTCGGTCCAATGCCAGGCCGAGCAGCCCGCTCTCGTTGGCGGTGAACACGTTCAGGTGACCGGCCGTCACGGTGCCGCCGCTGGGTTTGATGACCCTGACGTCGCCCATCCGGTCGACGAAGAAGACCCGGCCGTCGTCCGCGACGTCCAGCATCATCGGGTTCGACGTCTTGTTGTCGAGGGTGACCTTCTCGAAGCTGCCGTTCTGCGAAGCCGCGCAGTCGGCCTTCACCACACCTGCCGCGGTCTTGATGCCGCCGAGGAGCATCTTCAGGAAGTTCGGCTCGGCGAAGCTCTCCCTGGTGTGGCCGAGCCCCGTGTACCACGACCGGCCGCCGTCGTAGTCCTGGCACCACGTGGTCGGGTGGTCGATGCCCATGGTGCCGCCGGAGTAGGACTTCTCGTCCATCGACTGCAGCACGTGCACGGTGCTGCGGGGGTTGGCCTGGTAGTCGTACCACTCGTCGGTGCGGGTCCACGACGTCGGCAGACCTTCGGTCGACGGGTGCGCCGGGTCCTCGACCTTGACGGTGGCCTGCTGGATCGCCGGGTGCGACTTGAAGTACCCGCCGACGAGTTTGCCGTACCACGGCCAGTTGTAACCGCTGTCGGAGGCCGCGTGGACCCCGGCGAAACCGCCACCGCGCTGGATGTAGCGCTGGAAGGAGTCCTTCTGCTCCTGGGTGCCCAGCGGATCGCCGGTCGTGGACAGGAAGACGACGGCCTGGTACTGCGCCAGGTTCTCGTCAGTGAACTTCGAGCTGTCCTCGGTCGAGTCGACCGCGAAGCCGTCGTCCTGGCCTAGCTTCTGAATCGCCGCGATGCCGTCGGGGATCGAGTCGTGCCGGAATCCGGTGGTCTTGGAGAAGACGAGCACCTTGAAGGCAGGTGCCGGAGTTTCGGCGTGCGCCGGCGTCGTCGGCGCGAACAGCGACAGGACAGGCAGGACGAGGGCGAGGGCCATCGTCGCGGCTATTCGGCGTAAGGGGCGACGATGTTTGTGGGCTGTCACAACGGCTCCTCTGGAGGTCACGCGAGCGTGGACTTGTCGGGCCTACTGCTGGTTGGGAAAAGGGGCGGGACGTTCGGCTTCGGTGCGCCGTACGTCGTGGCAGAGCGGTGCCGTGGGGAATCGCTGCCCTTCGGATCCGTTGGGAGGTCCGACAGGGCTGTGGGGTCGCTTGTCAGGTGGTGCGCTGCGCAGTCGGCCCCGAGCTGCCGTTCGGAGAACGTGAGCTGGACGCGGAGAGCATGGTGACAAGGGAAACCCTCCCGGGGCACTGTCACTTGGCTGGCGCGTGGGATGAAATTGAGGCGGACTGTCCTCATACTGGCCCAGCCGCCCTCGCGTCGGCCCGGATGCCGGTCTCGCCTGGCTTGGGACTCCGAACAGAATGGGCACCCGGCCCCCGCGTCTGGCACCGCACTTCGAGGCGTCGATTCGCCGGAAGTACAGCCAGTACGAGGACGACATCCCACTCAAGTCGACGAAGCCGTATCGGTGGTCATGTGTCATGACCAACCCTCGATACCCCTCCTTCCCCTTCGTTGACATCCGGAGTGGAACGCCGCGTGT